>JBOFKH010000266.1:0-16141 GCA_051657225.1 Alphaproteobacteria bacterium | reverse complement strand
GACAGCTATTGGGGATTAAAATCGTGGGATGAAGCCGCTCAAAATATGCAAGCGATGGTAAAAAAAATAGTCCCCACGCCGCCAGAGCTTGTGATAAGGTTGGCCATGGCTTTATATCAAGGAAATCAAGTAGAGGCTCTCAAAGAAATGAAAATAATTCATGGCGAGATGATAGGCAAGACGCCCTATGCGAGTTTGTTTGCCATACTCACACAACCAAGTGCAGGGCGTGTCAATGTGAATACTGCGTTTCGCACCTTAATTCAAGTGAAGGATTTTGAGAATTTTTCAAAAGCTTTGAAATCAGGAAAGCTATAGCATATGCATTCACCCCATGATCCGTTATATGGTTCAGAAAATGTTGAAGAGGCACTTAACGGGCAAGTCCACACATCCCTGGTTCGTTCCTACCTTTTCTGGTTAAGCCTTACGGCTTGTGTATGTGTGTTGTTATCCCTCAGCTTCAATGCTTATCTTTTTCATTATGCTCAGCAATCTACCCTCGAGCGTCTAGAACAGCGCCTCCAGGAACAGGTAGAGAATTTAGATCTTTTCGTTTTTTCGATGACCCAAAATTTTTCTAATGTTTCTTCTGTGTTTCGTTATAAATCTTTTCTAGATTCAGAATCAGTTCGTGCTAAATTTTCTTCTTTTTTATCCACAAAAAGACAATTTTATGGTCCTGTTACTTTTAAAAATCATGTTGAGGGTTGCCTTCTTTATGGGAGTGGGTCTGTGGAGCATCTTTCAGAACATGCCCTTCAAAATGCTAAAGCGCTTTTCTCTTACATTCCAAAAATCCTCCCTGATTTTTTAACTGCCTTTCCCCAAGTAAACCGAGTTTCCTACATTTCAACTGATTTTAAGTTGATATGCCCATGGAACAGCTTTCCTCCTCGTATTAATCCGGAGTGGCTTCAAGATAACAAAACCTTAGCAGGCGCGCTCTCTGTACCCTTGCTGTACGACAACCCAACATGGTTGCCGCTTTCTTATAGGCGGGTGGAAAAAATTTGGTCTATCCAATATGTGACACCTTCTTTTGAAAAAGAGGCACTGACAGGTTTTTTCAGCTTTACCCTTCCTCAAGCTTTTTTTCTTGATTCTTTGAAAAAATTTGAAATCCCCTTCGGGAAAGTTTTATTGATTGACCAAGAAAACGCTACCATCGCGTCTATGGAAGCTGGACAACCCCCAGAGGCAAGCGTGCTGTTCTTGAAGAAAAAAATTCCAGAAGCATTATTGGATGAGAAAAATGGGCCTTCTTTTTTTTCTGAACCAGGAAAATTAAAATTTCAATATGTTGGTGGGATAAATGGGTTTTGGACTTGTGTTATTCCGTTTAAAAAAACTCCTTGGAAGCTGGTTTTTGTAGGGTCATTATGGGATGTTGCCCAAAACGACCTTCAGATAACTTTGAGTGATAGCATCATGATTTTTTTAACAGCTTTTTTCATGCTTTTTTTGAGTTACATTCTTGTTAAACGCTATTTTATCTCACCTTCTTTTGAGTTGATTCAACATTTAGAGAATGAGCGTCAGGGGATTGACTCAGACCTCAAACACCTTCCCCTTGCTTGGAGATACTGGGGCCATTTAATTTCTTCCATTTTTGGTGAGAATCGACAGCTGGTATCCGAGCTGGAAACGAGGGTGCAAGAGAGGACCCAAGCCCTTAAAAACACCCTCTCAAACCTTCAAGCTTCCCAACACCAAATCATTGCCCAGGAAAAGCTTGCTAGCCTTGGAACCCTTGCGGCAGGTATTGCCCATGAAATTAAAAATCCGCTTAATTTTGTGCTAAATTTTGCAAAAATTTCAAAAGATTTATTAAGTGAATTGGAAAAACAAGAGGATCTTTCAAAGCCATCTGTTCCTATCGAAGCTCTGGAGGAAAACCTGGGAAAAATCATAGAGCATGCAGATCGAGCAGATCACATTGTGAAAAGCATGCTTTTGCATGCTCGTTCTAATCCTGCAGTTCTTGAAGAAACAGACATGAACCGTTTTGTTACTGAATACGCAGATCTATGCTATCAAAGCTTTTTTGCCCAACATAAAGATGTTCCTATCCAATTCGAAAAAAAGTTAGACGATAAAGTGGGGAAGCTCCATATTTACCCCCAAGAGATAGGCCGCGTTTTATTAAATCTTTTGAACAATGCCCTTGAGACGGTAGCAATACGCTTTGATAAAGAGAATAAGAGTGGTCAACCCTTAACCTATCAACCGACGGTTCTTGTGCAAACGAAGGATAATCAAGACGCGCTCATCATCATGATTCATGACAATGGAGAAGGCATTCCAGCGTCAATTCTGAAAAAGATTTTTGACCCTTTTTTCACAACCAAACCTCCTGGAAAAGGAACGGGGCTTGGGCTTTCCATTAGCTATGATTGTATTCAACACCATCGGGGTTCTCTTGAAGTGGAAAGCCAAGAAGGGGAAGGGAGTTGGTTTTTGATACGCCTTCCCAAAGATTTGGGCGCTGGTTCATAAAAAATCTCATGCCAAACGAATTTTATGTTTGATAAAGTGAAACTGTTTTTTTCTCGTCTTCTGTATGAGCGCTTAATAGTTTTTTGCTGTGTTCTTCCTCAATATCTTTAAGGGCTTGAACAATTTTTTCATAAGCTTGCTGAACTTCATGCTCAAACCATAAGCACCACTGCTCATGGGAAATCACATATTCGCTAACGCGGCTTAGGCTGATATAGGTGTAAAAATTGGCTAAAAATGCCTGTAGACGAATATGAAAAATATCTTGGGAATCTAGTCCAAGCGTTTGGAGCAATTGTTTTTTTGTCGCTAAAAAATCTAACTCTATCTGCTGTAAATCTTCAGAAAAAACGGAGCGATTTATCACACAATAGTGTTGTGTAGGCGTTAAATTGCCTTGGCGTGTTAGAAGAATGCTTTTCCCCATCAATTTAGAAAATTCCAAAAGACTTTTGCTTAGGGTTTGGTTTTTTTTACCTAATTGGAAAGATTTTTCGGAAGATTCTGAAAAATTTTCTGATTTTAAAAGCTTTTCCATGGAAGTTTGCTCTTTTTTCTTCGTAGCTTTTTCATGATTTTTCTTTATGTCTTCCCAGCAGGAAGGAAGGTGATATCCAATCCCCCTTAAATTTTGTATAAAATCTTCCAGATTTGGGTTAAACATTTTTAATTGAATCCGTAATTCAGAGATTTTTCGATGTAAGCGCGTCACATCTACCAACGATATTTTTTGAGATTTGAGAGATTCTTTAAGTTTTTCGTAGGTTATAATTTGAGGGTGCTCTCGAAATAAAACGGAAAGAATTGCGAAGTGTACCTTGCTCAAACGAAATGTATTTTCTTGCTTGTCTAGAGACAGTGAGAGAAGGTGACGTTTTTCGTCTAAACAAACTATCAGAGGATATTCAACATGCTTGAATTGCTTAAAAAAGAGGCTCATTGAAACCCTTAAATTTTGTTGAGCAAGGTACTAAGACATCCTTGTTTCCTAAACCTAAAAGCTTACTATCTTCTTAAAGAGGTATGATATTTAAGAGTTAATAAAAAGAAACCCTTGACGAGAGGCAAAAAAAATTGCTTTCCTAGTTGAAAATATTCTTATGAATTTGGAAAAAGTAACGAATGAAATATTGGATCTTTAATTGTTTTGTCTTTTTTATGCTTTTATTTTTGCAAAAAGACTTTATCGTCAAATCTTTGAATGCTTCATCGCTACAGTCTTCAAATCGCGTTAGCTTGTTGGCTGGAAAAAAGATGGTTTCCCTTCATGAGCTCTATCAACGACTTCGTTTATCTGCTTTTTCAGCAGGTTTTAAGGATACGCCAGAACATCTAAAGATGTTGCAGCCTAACGTCATTCGGATGATGATAGACGAGGCTATCCAGATCCAAGCGGCAGAATCAGTTGGTATTTCTATCAGCCCTCAGGAAATCGAAGAGGGAATTGTTGAGCTGGAGACCGTCAACAAGATGTCCAAGGGAACCGTTAAGAAATTTTTAGCTGCTAATAAAATTCCCCTTGGGGTCCTTGAAAACCAAATTCGGGCAAATTTATCATGGCTCAAGTATATCCGTGGGTATTATCAAGGGTCTGTTCGTATTTCTGATGAGATGATCGACCAGCACATCAAGCGCCATGAGAGAGAGCAACAAGAACCGCATTATCGTGTTGGAGAAATTGTGCTTTATGTAGACCATCCTAAAAAAGAAGAGCAAGTCCGTAAAGAGGCTGTGCAGCTGGCCCAATTACTTCAAAAAGGGGCTCCTTTCCCTGGAATTGCATATCAATTTTCCCAAGCGCCTTCTCGTCAGCAAGGAGGAGATTTGGGATGGTTAACTGTAAAAGATCTTGATCCCCTTTTGGCAGAGGCGTTACAAAAGACTGCTGTTGGCCAATTTTCAGGTCCATGGCGCACAGCTTCTGGCTATGTTTTGATGGCACTTATCCAGAAAGAAGCGAAAAATTCTAACCATCAAAAAAAACTCAACCGCGAAGAGATTGGGCGAGCGCTTCGAGGTGAGCGTTTAGAGTTGTTAGCCCGCAAAGAAATTACGCAATTGAGGCGCCAAGTTTTTATTGAAATCCGAAATACGCCTTTTTAAAAATACCATTGCACAGGGATAGACGCGCCATGCCCTTGATTTTATTGGAAAATTATTTTTCTGAGAAATCATCTTGAAAAAACCTCTGCAGGGGATTAGAAAGGATGCTAGAGGGCAAAAGAAGTAAAAGGGGAGAGTAGGCTTAAAGCAGGGATTATTCGGGAAGAAATCATTTTCTTTGTGAAGCGCCATGTTTAGTTTAAGTTCTTGAATTTCCGCTGATTCTCTCTTATGATTTTTGGATGCGTTAGAGAGGCCCCCAGGCTTTTTGCTTTAGACAGAGATGCTTTTCTTTTTTATAGATGAAATGCTTCCTAGGATTTGAAATAGAGAAAGTTTTAAGGTGCCGCATTACCCCTTGCCTCTGTTTAGCATGCTCATCTTCTTGGCAAGCGCTGTTTGTTTTGCGTTTATTACGCGCCATTTCAAGATCAGCCAGACGTTAGGATACCTTTTTGCAGGTGTTGTGGTGGGTCCTTTTGGCTTGGGACTTGTTCCCGACAAAGAGCATGTCTATATCCTAGGGGATGTGGGTGTCCTGTTCTTGTTGTTTAAAGTAGGTTTAGAGTTACCTTTTCATCGATTGCAAGCTTTGAGAACCTATGTGTTTGGCTTAGGCTCTGCTCAGATGGTGCTTACGACGCTTTTGTTTACCCTTGTTTTAAAATTTTTCTTTGGGTTTTCCTTATATTTTGCTATTTTTATAGGGGCTTCTTTGGCTTTATCCTCGACGGCTTTAATTATCCAAATGCTCGCGGAGCGCGGAGAGCTTTCAAGTCGTCTAGGCAGGGTTTCTTTTTCAGTTCTTCTCTTCCAAGATTTAGCGGTTGTGTGCTTATTTGTCCTGGTGGCCCTCGAAAAAGATACGGGGATAGAATTTTCGGGCAGCTTTACATGGCCTTTGTTGAAGGCCTGTGGAGGCTTGGTCATTCTTGTGATGGTTTCACGCTTTTTGATTGAGCCTTTGTTTCATTTACTATCTTCCGCTCGTCACCCTGATCTTTTCACTGCCGGCGTTTTTATGACTTGTTTCGGGATGAGCTATATCGCCTGCCAATTTAATCTGCCCACGGAGATTGGAGCCTTTTTGGCTGGCCTTGCCCTTTCAGAAACTGTTTACCGCCATGCCATTGAAACAGATATAAAGCCTATTCAAAGGTTGCTTCTTGGTTTTTTCTTTATGATTGTGGGGCTTGAAATCAATTTCAATTTTCTGCTAGAAAATCTGAAGCCTATTTCTCTTGCGTTGGTCGCGGTTATTGCTAGCAAATGCTTGATCTTAACTATTTTAGGAAGATTCTTTCGTCTTAATTGGATGGGAGCTTTGAAATTAGGGCTCTTGCTGTCAGGATGCGGGGAGTTTATTTTTATTCTGTTCTCCTATGCTTCAGTTCAAAAAGGTTTGGATTCCTACACGGTCCAATTTTTATTCGTCATCACGCCGCTTTCTATGATTCTGACACCTTTTTTGTCGTGGGTTGGCAATCGTTTATCTCAAAGATTTGAAAAACCCAAAGAATCATCTCCTGCCCCGTTTGCTCATGCGTCAGAATTACCGGATTTAAAAAATCATGTGATTATAGCTGGCTTTGGTCGTGTTGGAAAAATGGTCGGCGATATTTTGTCCCAAAACATGATCTCTTATCTTGCTGTTGATTATGATATTGAGCGTGTAAAACAACTGAGCGCACTGCGAAAATATCCCCTGGTGCATGGCGATAGCCGAGATTTTGAACTGTTCAAATCATTAGGAATTGAAAAAGCGCGAGTGGTGCTTATTACATTTCCTCAGGTTAGCACCGCCCTTGAGGTGATTCACTATCTCCAAGAGCACCACCCTAATATCGAAATTTGTGTGCGCATTCATGACCACGAACATGCACGTCATTTGATTGGGACAGGGGTGCATCTAGCAATTCCGGAGACCGTTGAGTCAGGTCTTCAGCTTGCGTCTATGACATTGCAAGCCCTTGGCTTTTCCCCTGTTTATATTGAGAAAATTTTAGGTGTCGTTCACCGCTCTTCCTCGAAAGCTTCTTCTTAGGAAGAGAGCTTGGCATACATATTACCCTCGAACGACAGGTTTTCCTTGTAACACATGGGCTGGTGTATGAGCTATTTGACCCAACCGAGCTCGGTAGATGGTCAAATTTTCTAAAACCCGCTGAACATAGTCCCGTGTAACCCCATAAGGAATAGATTCAATCCAATCCACCACGTCCAGCTTCCCTTGGTGGGGGTTCCCCATGGTTTCCACCCAGCGGGACACTGCCGTATCTCCCGCATTGTAAGCGGCAATTCCCAAAATATAGGAATTATTGAAACGGCTTAGGTGTCGTGTTAAGTGTGCCATCCCAAGCTTGATGTTGTAACTTGGTTCAAATAATTTATCCGGGTGATGATTCAACCCCAAGGCTTTCGCTTCCATATGAGCCGTTTGAGGCATGATCTGCATCAAGCCTCGCTCGCCTGCATCCCCTACGGATTGGGGATTAAATCGGGTTTCTCGATGAATCACTGCCATGACCAAGGCTTTCTCTGGCGAAGGCTTGGCTACGTGTGAGGGAAGCGGGAGAAGCGGATAGGCCACCCTCAAAACCGTTCCACTCATGTCTAAGGTTCGGCGGTCTACCTCTGCTGCAAGGGTTGGCATCAGTTCTCCAGTCAAGGTCACGACCAGCTGTTTTTGGGAAGATGTATGGGCGTGTTTAGCCAACGCTTCGAGGATAGCTCTCACGAAGGGTTCTGCCTCAGGTCCCATGGGGCGCAAGGCCCTGGCTAGCTTCACCAATTCTCTCTGTTCAAACGCTTTACGGGCTTCGTGAGATGCTTGAGGAACCTCAGCAAAACGTGGAAAGGGGGTTTGATTCACTTTCAAAGCAGCCAATTGCCCATAGAAGGTGGTTTTATAAAGGGCAGCGCGGCTATAGGCTTTGTGAGCCACATCGCTCTGTTTCAAAGCTTCATGGGTGCGTCCCAACCAATAGCCTGCCCGAGCAAGGCTGATGGGGGTTTTCACCACTCGCTGGAATTGCTCAAAATGCTTTTTAGCTGCGGTGGGCTGTTTTAAAAAGCGAAGAGCGAGCCAGCCAGCAAACCATTCTGCCTCAGCATATTCTTTGATGGATGTGCCCGGCACCCGGTGTTGGGTGATCAAACGGTAGGCAAGCTTTGGATCCCCCGCTTGAAGCATCTCCCGGGCTAGATAATTTCGCTCTTGCCACCACGCCAGGGGGTGGGAAACGCTGTGGGCATTGGCCAACATCAAGCGTATCGCTTCATCACATTTTTTTTGTTTTTTCAGCCAAAAAACCTGAGCCCAGTGAAGTCCTTCATGGTTACGAAGGTTGGCTGGAAGCGCGTTATAAGCTTTGAGCGCAGAAGGATCTCCTTGCAAAAACCCAATCCAAACCCGTGCTTGGCTCTGTTTTGCTTCGCTTACAAGCCCCAACACTTGTTTAGCTTGACCTATTTCTTGCCCCCACAGCATCTCCTCAAGCCGTGCCACATGGTGGGATGCTTTTAAAAGGTGACGAAAAGAAGCTAAAAAAGCTTGCTGGTCTGCAGGGGAGAAGGAGACTTTCATCCACGCTTCCCCAACGGCTCCCCGGGTCAGCTCTACCTGGTTTGTGCCGGATAGCGCTTGGAGGTAAGCGAGGTGCGCTTTGCTGGAAATAGGTTTATGCTTCCGGAAAAAAGCCACAACTCCCGCAGGGGCTTCTCCTTTCCCTAGTTGTGCTTCCGCTGCCAGTTGAAGCTGACGGTGATGGGGCCAATCCGGGTGCTTTTCCAAAAAAACAACGATCTGAGAAAAACTGAGGGTTTCCGCTGCATAATGGGCCTTCAGCCAAAAAAGAAAATCTCGCACAAAGCCAGGGCTTTGATGGGTGCTGGAAAGGTCCAGGTGTGCCAACTGTTTCGGATTTTTGATGGCCTGCTCCACCAATGAAAGGGATGCCCTAGACTCCCTTCCAAAGGATAGCCCAGCTACACCTAAAACTGCCAGGAAACACAAGCGCTTGCGCAGCTTTGAGAAAAACGATAACGTCACCATCTGAAGGCACTCCTTTTATACGAACCCATGAAGGGATCATTTCATATGCGTAAAAAATTTCAAGGTCTTTTTGTAGCTCTGGCCACATTTTATCAACATGATAGGCTTGATGCCGAAACCCTGTCAGTTTACCTGACCTGGCTTTTAGATCAAGGGGTCCACGGCGTGGTTGCCTGTGGAACAACAGGGGAATCCCTCGCCCTATCCCTGGAGGAGCAAGCTGAGATTCTGGCGCTGTGCGTTTCCAAGGCAAAGCCTCTATCTGTTCCTGTGATCGCCGGGATTTCGGCGCCAACCCTGGCTCAAGCCCTTGCCCAAGTGGCCCAAGCAGAAAAGGAAAAGTGTGATGGCTTGTTGGTGCTTACTCCGTTTTACGTCAAACCTTCCCAAGAAGCTTTGCTGACATTTTACAAAGCGATCCATGCTGAAACCTCTCTGCCGATCATCCTGTACAACAATCCCTCCCGGGCCGGTGTTGAATTAACGATAGAAACGGTGACGGATCTTGCTGCTAGCTGTGATCGGGTGGTGGCTTTGAAAGATTCTTCACCAGATTTGACGCGGCCTCTGGCCCTTCGACGCGCACTTCCCCAAGGATTTTCCTTGCTCTCAGGGGATGACCCTACGTTTTCAGCTTTCCTAGCCCACGGAGGGGATGGGATCATCTCAGTCGCAGGAGGGCTTGCCCCCAAAGCCTATAGAGCCCTTTATGACGCGTGGGCCGGAGGAGATCTTCAAACAGTTCAGCGCCTGACAGAGGGTCTTTTCCCCCTGGCGGAGGCCCTGTTCCAAAGCACCAGCCCGGGTCCTTTAAAAACCCTTTTAAGCCAAGAGGGATGGGGAGAAGCAGTCACACGCTTGCCTATCAGTGCTCCCAGCCCTGTTCAGAAAAAAAGCCTCCAAGCTGCGTTGATGCAAGCCAGAGCCCTAGAAGGGTCTATATAGCTAGGCTAATGAACTCTTACACTAGCTTTTTCTTTTAAACCTATGTTACAAAAGAAGATATTTTGTCTGTTTTAGAAGAGGTTTTTTGTGGCAATTCTCCCAGATGTATGGATTCGTGAGCAAGCAGCCAAGGGCATGATTGAGCCCTTTGTGGATTATCAACAGCACCAAGGTGTCATTTCCTATGGTCTGTCTTCCTATGGCTATGACGCGCGGGTTGCAGATGAATTTAAGATTTTTACGGATATAGATCACACCATTATAGATCCCAAGCAATTTTCCGAAAAAAGCTTCGTCGATAGAAAAACGCCTGTTTGCGTCATTCCTCCCAACAGCTTTGCCTTGGCAAGAACGGTTGAATATTTCAGAATTCCTCGAGACGTATTGGTGATTTGTTTGGGCAAATCTACCTATGCAAGGTGTGGCATCATCATCAATGTAACGCCTTTAGAGCCAGAATGGGAGGGTCACGTAACCCTCGAATTTTCAAATACAACGCCACTTCCGGCCAAGATTTATGCGTTTGAAGGCGCTTGCCAGTTCCTTTTCTTAAAAGGCGGAGGAGATTGTGAAGTCTCTTATAAAGATAGAGGGGGAAAATATATGAATCAGCAAGGTGTGACCCTTCCTCGCATTTTGGGGACGATGCCTCAGTCAGCCTAGGGCGCTGTTGATTCAAAAAAACATTCGTTAATCCAAAGGAGTGAGCAAGACATGGATCGTATACGGATTAAAGGCGGTGTTTCCCTGAAGGGAACGATCCCCATCAGCGGTGCTAAAAACGCGACGCTTCCCCTCATGGCGGCTTCTTTGTTGACCCGCTCGTCCCTCATCTTGACCAACGTTCCCAAGCTTAAAGACATTGAAACAATGCAGTCTCTCTTGGCCCAACACGGTGCTAAAATTCAAGCAACACCTGCCCAAAAAACCCTTTGTTTAACAAGCAAAGACCTTGTAAACCATGTGGCGCCTTATGATATCGTTCGTAAAATGCGGGCTTCTATTTTGGTTTTAGGACCTTTGCTGGCACGGCTGGGGCATGCTGAAGTTTCGCTGCCCGGGGGATGCGCCATCGGGACACGCCCCGTAGACGTGCACCTGAGTGGTCTGGAAGCGATGGGGGCTGAAATTGAGCTGGAGAATGGATATATCAAAGCCAAAGCTCCGAAAGGTCTTCACGGTGCAAGCTATACCTTTCCTGTCATTTCTGTCACGGGAACTGAGAATTTGTTGATGGCCGCATGCCTTGCAAGGGGTACGACTGAACTGATCAATGCTGCCAGAGAGCCTGAAGTAGCCGATCTCGCCAAATGTTTGCAGCAGATGGGAGCTAAAATCGATGGGATTGGCACGAACACCCTGACGATTGAAGGTGTTTCAACCCTTGGAGGCGCCAATTATCGTGTGATGGGTGACCGCATTGAAGCTGGCACTTACATAATGGCTGCGGGCATCACAGGTGGGGAGCTTTTGCTTGCAAATGCTTCTCTAGCTGACCTTCCAACGGTCATACCTTGCTTAGAGCACATAGGACTTACGTTTAAGGAAACCCCCAAAGGCATTTGGGTGAAGGCGCCTGACTCCGCTGCTTTGTGTCCAGTTGACGTGGTGACAGAGCCATTTCCTGGCTTTGCAACAGATTTGCAAGCCCAGCTGATGGCGCTTCTAACGCGGGTTAAGGGAGTCTCCACCATCACCGAAACGGTTTTTGAAAACCGCTTTATGCATGCGCCAGAGCTGGCACGCATGGGGGCAGATATTTCTATCCAGGGCTCCCAAGCGACCATTAACGGAGGCATAGCTTTGCATGGCGCCCCTGTGATGGCAACAGATTTACGGGCTTCCTTTTCCTTGGTTCTTGCAGCCCTTGCTGCCGAGGGAGAAACTGAGATTCAGCGGATCTATCATCTGGATCGTGGTTATGAAGAGGTTGAAAAGAAATTGATTGCTTGTGGGGCACACATTGAGCGCATTTTTTCAGAAGATATAGAAGAAGAGCTGAGTGCTGATCCATTATTGGAGGCTGTTGGGTGAGCGCGTTGATTTTAGGTGTCCTGGGGGCAACGGGCCGGATGGGAAAATTAGTGCTGGAGGCTGCTGCAAGGGACGCTGATTTCAGCAGCGTTCAAGCGCCTCTCTCACGAAATACCCCCCAAGAGGCTTTTGAAAGTGCAGATGTTGTCATAGATTTTTCTAACGCCAGCGCAACTTTTTCCCATCTCACCTGGGCTCAGCAATTTAAAAAGCCGCTGTTGATAGGAACCACAGGGCTGGACCAGGCTTCAATTGAAAAAATCACAGAAATCTCTAAAGCGATTCCTGTTTTATGGGCTCCGAATACCAGCTGGAGCATGGCTATTTTTAAAAAAGCAATAGAACTGGTTGCTCAGCATCTAACCCCAGGTTATGACTTAGAGATCACGGAAGCGCACCATCGATCTAAGCAAGATAAGCCTTCTGGAACCGCGTTGGTTTTGCGAGACACCCTTGTTAAGCATGCGTCCTTGTCGCAACCCCCTTCTATTGCTTCTTTGAGGGGCGGGCAGCTGCCGGGGGAGCACACCGTTCATTGGATGGGAGACCACGATAGGGTGACCCTGTCCCACCAGGCCTTTGATCGCTCAGGGTTTGTAGCGGGTGCATTGCAAGCTGCAAAATGGCTGGCGATTCAGCCGTCTGGAAGGTATACGATTGAAGAAGCTTTTGGTCTTTTATAGGCGCAAGCTTCCTCGAGTATCACTAAAATTTCTTCCTTGAGCGTTTTAAAAAGCTAAAAAATTTTGTAAGATGCCCTCGGTTATCCTTGAAACACTCCCAAACAGTTGAATTTTTCATGCGTGCCCTGAAGCTAACGGCCTTTAGATCTTACCCCACTTTTTCCCTAGCCCCAGATCCTGGAGCAGGCGGGGTGATTTTGGTGGGCCCCAACGGGGTTGGGAAAACCAACCTGCTTGAAGCACTCTCTTTTTTCTCGCCGGGGCGGGGGTTTCGACGCGCACGTTTAAGAGAAGTTCAGCATGATCAGGAAACTCAAATTCCGTGGTCTGTTTCCATGGATCTTTCCACAGAAACAGGCGTATTTCAGGTAGGAACAGGCCGAGATTCCATGGAAGGAGAAAAACGGGTGGTGGCCCTTAATGGGAGCTTTTTAAAAACCCAAACAGAGTTGGCGCATCACCTGCATGTTACGTGGCTGGTTCCCCAGATGGACCGACTTTTTTGGGATGGGAATCGAGAGCGTCGCCGCTTTCTGGATCGCCTTGTTTTGGGGATAGACCCCCTCCATGGCGCACGTTTGGTGCGTTATGAGCAGGCCTTGCGGGAGAGGATCCACGTTTTGCAACAGCATCGGACGGCTTCGGATTGGTTGAGCTCTTTAGAAGCTCTCTTGGTTGAAGAGGGGGCAGCCATCACGGTGGCGCGGCTGCAAGTGGTCGAGCAACTCAATCAGCATTTAGAAGAAAAAAGACATTCTGGAAAAACTCTCTTTCCAAAAGCCCGGCTGGCCTTGGTGGGAGAGGTGGAAGCCTTGTTTGAAGGGGGCGGATCTGCCCTTCAGGTGGAAGAAGCATGGGCCCATCAGCTGAAGCAGGGGCGAAGCTTGGACTGGGAAAAAGGGACAACCCTTTGGGGCTGTCACCGGAGTGCGCTTCAGGTCTTCCATCAAACCCGAGACCAGCGAGAAAGGGAGTCCTCTTACTGCTCCACAGGGGAGCAAAAAGCGATGCTGATCTCCTTAATCCTGGCAGCCTCAGCCCTGCAAGCTGCGATAGAAAAGCCCTTTTTCCTCTTGTTGGATGAAGTGGTGGCCCATTTAGATGTTCAGCGGCGCGGCGCTTTGTTTGATGAGCTTCGCCAGTTGCGAGCCTATATTTGGATGACTGGCACCGATGCGGCGCTTTTCAAAGGTATGGATCAACATCTCCAATTAATCTACATCCAAGAACCCCTGGGCTCAGGCTCAGATTCAGGCTAGGGAGAGATGATAGACAAGCTGTTCTTGGGTAAAGCTTGGATAGATCCCCCCGAATGGGTTCCCTAAAAAAAGATGTATTCCTAAGAAGCAGAACACAATCCCAACTAAAATCCTTACCCAGGCGCTGTACTTCAAAAAATATCCTTGTACCTTGGGATGAGAGAAGAAGAAAATGACCAACGTAAACCAAGCTAAGCTCAAGATGACGCGCCACAAGCAAAACCCAACCTGTACCAAAGGGGGAAGCGTGGGTGGAATCAGCACGGAAAAAAGGCTCATTAAAAAGACGATGCAAGACACATTTGAAAGGTTGCTCAAAAACCCTAAGCGCACAGCTCCCATCGAGGAGATGGGTTTGATCTGAGCTTGAGGCAACCGGTTGAACAGCCCTCCCCGAGTTTCCAGAAAAGATTTGCAGCCCATGATGAAAAAATAGCTAGCTCCCAGATAGCGGAGCCCCTCCAGGGCTATAGATGATGTAGACATCAACTCAGCAAATCCCCACAAAAGATAGGTCATATGCAACGTAAGCCCCGCTGTCATCCCTATAAGCGTAAAAAACGCAACGCGCCGGGAATAAAAAAGAGCATTTCGTGTTACCAACACGAAATCAGGACCTGGCACCAAAATCGCCAGCAAAGACACGAACGTCAACGTCAAAAATTCTGAAACATAGGGTATTAACACCACGCCTCTCCCTGTAATGGAGCCATCCTCTGTTTTAATTTTTTATATGCTACACATTTTGTAACACCATTTACTTTATGGGATTCATTATAGAAAAAAATGGCTTCTCTTTCCATGAGATGCAGACAGCTCATTGAAATAACATGTCATTTGATGGATTCATTTTTTATTTTTAATAATTGACAGAATTCATGAATCTGATATCTATCAGACAAATATAATACTATGGAGGTAACCTATGAAAAACATTTTTAATCTAGCAGCCTTTGTCCTAAGTTTCATCTTTTTTAGCCAAGTCAATGCTCTTCCAGGGGAATTTTGCCCAGAAGAACAAGCGTTGCGAACAGCGATTTTTAACCATTTAGCGTCTCTTGCAAGCCAGCAGCCCTTGACGTTGAAAATTCGAAGCAAAGACGGACAAGTGCGAAACTGGGAAGTTAGTGACGCACAATTCTATCCCCACGCCGGAACTGATCAGAATGTGCTTCCCCTACAAGAAGGTGATTCGTTAATGGACGTGTTAGGAGGTATCGTCATCCAGAACCGTATCTTAATAGACTATGACCTGTCCACCATTACAGAAGATCAGCAGAAAACATGGAATTTCCGAGCGCAAGAGCAAACTTGGTGCCTTGTTCAATTTCCCCATCCAAATCCCCCTGTAAACGCTTTTGTGTTTCATCTTTCCCAGACTAACGTTGAATAGTTCTAGTAGGTGAGGCATCAGATACGAGCCACAGTCGAGCGTAAGCTGCGCAGCGATGCCTCACCCTTAATACACTTGGTTTGTTTAGGGCGTACGGACGTTTCCTCTTTACAGAAGTAAAAACTTGCTTTTCTATAACGAACATAGACTGTTCCTTGATCCAATAGAGAAGTTTTTATGGAAACGAAGATTCGACGCCACCTCATCACCGCCGCCCTTCCTTACATCAACGGGGTTAAGCATTTAGGCAATTTGATTGGCTCGATGCTGCCTGCTGATGTTTATGCAAGATTTCTTCGACAACAGGGTGCAGACGTGCTGTTCATCTGCGGAACGGATGAGCACGGGACCCCTGCAGAAATTGCTGCTCAAGAAGCAGGGCAGCCCATTGAGGCCTATTGTGAAGCGCTTTATACAACGCAAAAAGAGAATTATGAGGCCTTTGGTATTAAATTTGACTATTTTGGGCGCAGCTCTTCTCCCAGCAACCACCAGTTGACGCGCCAGCTCTTTCTTGCCCTCAAGGAAAATGGCTTTATCCAAGAGCAGACGATTCGTCAGTACTATTCCCTAGCGGATCAGCGGTTTTTGCCGGATCGTTACGTGGAAGGCACCTGCCCTAAGTGTGGTTATGCTAAAGCCCGGGGGGACCAATGTGATGGGTGTGGTGTTTTGCTGGATCCGGTGGAGTTGCTGAATCCTTACTCGGCTGTCAGCAACAGTTATGACCTTGAGCTTCGACAAAGCAGCCATTTTTTCTTAGACCTTCATTTGCTTGAAGAGCGCCTTGAAGCCTGGATTCAGCAGCAACACCATTGGTCTGATACGGTGAAGGGCATTTCTAAAAAATGGCTGAACGAGGGGCTGCAAGCCAGGTGCATCACCCGAGACCTTAAATGGGGCATTCCCGTTCCTGCGGAAGGTTACGAAGACAAAGTATTTTACGTTTGGTTTGATGCACCCAACGCTTATATCAGCATAACCCAAGATTGGGCTGCTGAAACAGGCCAGCCAGAGGCTTGGAAGGCTTGGTGGCTTCAGCAAGGAGATGAAAAAACCGTTCACTACACTCAATTTATGGCGAAAGATAACGTTCCGTTCCACGCCATTTTTTGGCCTGCTGTCCTTTTTGCAGCGGATCAAGGATTCAGGCAAGTCGACACCTTGAAAG
>JBOFKH010000265.1:0-2137 GCA_051657225.1 Alphaproteobacteria bacterium | reverse complement strand
CACCCCTGTGCTGAAATCCGTCTCCAGCAGAAGACCTGGCAACAGAAGTTCCCATGCCATAGAGGTTGTTTTCAATTACATACACCACGGGAAGGTTCCACAACGCAGCCATGTTAAAGGACTCATAAACTTGCCCCTGATTCGCCGCGCCATCCCCAAGAAAGCACAGGCAAACGGCGTTATCTTTCAAATAGCGGTGAGCAAAGGCCATGCCTGTGCCTAACGGAACTTGAGCTGCCACAATGCCGTGCCCGCCAAAGAAATTTTTCTCCCGGCTGAACATGTGCATTGAGCCACCTTTGCCTTTAGAATAGCCTCCGATCCGCCCGGTCAGCTCCGCCATCACGCCCTTAGGGTCCATCTCACAGGCAAGCATGTGACCGTGGTCTCTGTAGGAGGTGATCATGGTGTCCTGGGGCTCCATAGCGGCTTTCGCACCCACCACCACGGCCTCTTGACCGATGTAGAGGTGACAAAATCCAGCAATCTGGCCCATCCCATACAGCTGTCCGGCTTTTTCCTCAAACCGACGAATCAGCACCATATCTCGGTACAATTTTTTCACACGGTCTGCAGTCATGGGAAAAGGCGCGTTTTCTGGCGACAGCTTCACAGAAGAGGACTTACGGTTCACATTTGGTTCCTTAGATTTTTTCATCAAAGCTCACTTTTGGTAACCTAAATTTGCAGACAAAGCAAGGGCGTCTTGAGGTGCCGTACTTACTGAAGCCCCAATCTGTCGCATCCATTAAAGATTACACCAAATGTGTTGAAACTTTTTTTACCTCCTTTGAAGATTGGGTTAAAATTTGTCTGGGTTATCTGATAACGCATGGATCAAAGCGTCCAACACATCATCAGAAAGGTCTTGAAGAGTGAGAGACCCGGCTTTTAACAAGTCGCTTTTTTTAAGTTTTTTGCCATCTCCCGGAAGAAGTCCTGCTTCTTTTGCGAGCAGCTCTTTTGCCTTCAAAGCTGCTTGGTATTTGCTCTCAGAAAGGGCCTGCTGAAATAAAAACTCCAAATCTTTCCGAAACGTTTCTCGCAAATGGGAAAGCTCCGAAGGGAAAATTGGTTTTTTTTCTGACATGATCAACATTTCCTTTGAAAGTCGGCTTTGAGAAGGAGATTGTGCTTTTTTCAAAACCCCTCTAAAATACAGCCTAGCAGAGATGGGTTTGAAAAAAGAATTAACAAAAGGTTAACGGTGGATGCTGCACGTTCTTCGTCTTCAAACAATGCCTGTTGAAGGCAAGCGGGTGCTTGTGCGGGGAGATTTGAATGTTCCTATGGAGCAGGGAAACGTCGCCGATACCCACCGCTTGGAAGCCCTGTTACCAACCCTCAAATTTCTTAAAGAGCGCAACGCTTCTGTTGTGTTGCTGTCCCACTTGGGTAGGCCTAACGGTGTAGACCCTGCGCTTTCCCTAGAGCCGGTGGTTGGGCAGCTGCAAAGCTTGTTTCCAGAGGCTTCCTGGGCGTTTTGCCCTCTCTCGCCAGGGGTGGAGGCAAAAACATGGATGAAAAACCACCCGGCAGATATCACTGTTTTAGAAAACCTCCGCTTCTGGCCTGGGGAAGAAGCGGGTGATCCAGAGTTTGCCAAGCAAATCGCCTCCCTGGGGGATGTTGTGGTGCAAGATGCCCTCTCAGTGTGCCACCGAAACCATGCTTCTGTCACGGGCCTCACGGCACTTTTACCAACAGCGGCAGGCTTTTCCCTAGAACAGGACATACGGCATCTGGCCCAGGTGTTTGAGTCTCCTAAACGGCCCGTGATGGCCTTGGTTGGGGGAGCAAAAGTTTCAACGAAGCTCCAAATTCTTGAAAATCTTATCAAAAAAGTTGATGTGCTGGCGGTGGGTGGGGCCATGGCCAACACGTTTCTCAAGGCGGAGGGCTATCCCATCGGGGCTTCTGTCTATGAGCCTTCCCTTTTGGGGACGGCCAAAGCCATTTTGGAGGCTGCTCAAAAGGAAGCTTGCACGGTGCTGCTTCCTGTGGATGGGATTGTTGCGCACCGCCTGGAGCTTGGAGCCCCCACCCGGGTTGCGTTTTTGGGAGGGGCTGTAAACCCTGGCTCAGAGCCTCCTGAACCGAAAGAACATCTTCTGGACATAGGTCCCCAAACCTTAAC
>JBOFKH010000264.1:0-1294 GCA_051657225.1 Alphaproteobacteria bacterium | reverse complement strand
GTTCAGACTGTAGACAAACGAGGCTCTGAGAAAATACTCAGAGCCTCGTTTGATTTAATATCAAGCTGCAATTTGTAGATTTATAAATTGAAATCGAAATATAGGACGATTCGGTCCTGAGTGGTTCTTTCTGAAAAGCATTTTTGCCAGTTTTTTTAGATTCATGCATGCGAAAGTAAGCCCGACTTTCATTCTCATGCGGGCTTTACCATACATTTGTGTGTAGCGGAATCCATGCGCTTCTTTCGCAGTTCCGAAAATTCTCTCGATGGTTTCTTTTCTGCGATTATAAATTGCTTTCATTCCGTTTGTGTGTCGGATGTCCTCGCAGATTTCCATGTAGTGTGCCCATAGGTGTCGGCTGACCACTTTGACATGATTTTTACTATGGGTACACTGGTTAAGATAAGGACAGTCTTTACATATTTCAGAACGGCTTTTGTATTCCCTGAAGCCTTCGCGGTTGGTGGTTGAATATTTTAAAATTTGATTATGGGGACAGATGTAACAGTCAAAAGCTTCATCGTAGACGTACTCATATTTTTTGAAAAATCCCTTTTTCGTCATGGGTCGTTTATACGGGAAAACGGGTTTGATGCCGTCGTCTATGAGCAGTTTAGCGATAGCAGGGGTTTTATAACCTGCATCTGCAACAATCATTTCTGGATTATGCTCTTTTATCTTGTCATAAAGACCTTTAAAGGTTCGGCTGTCATGCAGATTTCCTGCGTTGACATCATAGCCGATGATCCATCCGTTTCGGTCACAGGCCGTTTGAATGGCGTAGGCGAAGACTTGTTTGTGTTCGCCTTTGTGAAACCAGCCGCTTTCCGGGTCGGTTGTACTTACTTTGATTTCCCGTGTCTTTTTTGAGCCTGGGTGATGTTCATCGTCATCTTTGTCGTCTTTATCTTTCAACGGTTTTTTGTGGTGGGCTTCCCGGTCTCTTTGAATCTCTTGGTTTAACTGCGTTTCATAGAACATCGCTTCATTTCTGGCGATTTTCTTTTGTTTCTTTTTATTGTTGGCTCTTGCCTTTACATGTGTGGCATCTACGAAGATTTCGCTGGGATCGACTAACTTGTGTTTGTAGCATTCTGAGAGGATATGTGCGAAGATTTGTTCGAAAAGATCGGTATCTTTAAATCGGCGCGTGTAGTTCTTGCCAAAGGTGGAAAAATGTGGAACTTTATCGTGTATATCTAATCCAAGAAACCAACGATAGGCGACATTGACCTCGATTTCCTTGATGGTCTGACGCATGCTTTTGATGCCGTAAAGGTATTGGATAAAT
>JBOFKH010000263.1:0-2969 GCA_051657225.1 Alphaproteobacteria bacterium | reverse complement strand
ACTTCTAGGGTAATACCCGTTTGGACCTCGCCGATACTCCCTCCTGTAGTACCAGAGATTCCTCCTCTAAGGGTTTTTCCTGAGAAGAAAGTTGATTTTTTCTTCTCATAGGTGCTGAGGGTTGGTCGCGCTATCACCTCAACACGTCTGTCCACCGCATTAGCAATGTTGAGGTTATATTTAATGGTAGACCAGGTGATGTTGCGCTTAAACGTTTGGGTGAGAGTTGTTCCCCCACCAGTCTTCACCATATTATAATCAGCAGACTGCGGCGTCAGATTCACCGTAAAATTATTTAAAATATTCGAACCTTTGGTTGTCGCAGTCTCTTCGCTGACCCTCAGCAGAAAACAATCCAAAATCACCACATGTTGGGTTTCTTTTTCGGGTTTTTCTGGAGCGGATACTTGGGGCAAGGTTTCGAGCAACCCTTGGGAAGGCTGCTGAGTTAGATCTGGCGCTGGCTGAGCGGATGGATCTCCACCAAAAGGGGCTGCACTACTATCCACATCAGCAATGGGCTGAAGCCGCTTCGGGTGGGTGTGGGAATGAAACCAATCTTCCATCCGGCGCTTTAAAAAGTGAATATCTGGGTCTTTGCCTCCAACCAAATTGACCAAGTGGCCCAAATTTTTCTGAGCCTGTTCTTTCTCACCCGTTGCCGCAAACACCATGGCTGCCGTTCGATAAAAAAGCGGTTTAATCGAAGTTTTACCTTGGTTGCTCACCAGGGATAAGAGTTTTTTCACGCTCCCCCGAGCCACCTCCAGATCTTGAGCATAATAAGAGGCAACGGCTAAATCATGTAACGCCGTGGTGTCGTTTGGGTTCAGCAACAAAGCCTGGGCCAAAAAATCTTGAGCACCAACATAATCTTTCTTCTTCAGCTTAAAACGCCCCATGAAATAGGCGGCATGAAAATCCGTTGGATCTAGCGAGAAGGCAGTCTCATAAGCAACGGTTACCAGCTCAGATTTATCATCTGCGCCTTTATCCATCATGGCTTCATAAATCAGCCCGTTCATCAAATGGAGCTTACCCATACGGGGATAGCTCTGCAGCGCGACATTAATAAGACGTGAAGCCTCCGAAAGCTTCCCTTTTTTGATTTTTTGTTTAGCCTGCTGGAGATAACCATAACAGGGAGAAGCCTCGCGTTTTTTGTTTAAATAAGAGGCTGGACCTTGGGTGACTGGTTTTTCGCGCTGCTCGGCGGTGCATCCTGCAAGAATCGCCAAAACCCACACGTGATGCCACGACTTTTTTATTAACAATTTTTTAAATCCCCTTATTATTTAAGGGTATTTTAATAAAACTTTCTTGGATGTAAAGGTTTTTTTACCTCTGTGTATAGGTTCATATGAAATGAGACTCAAGCAGCCCGTTGATAAGATTATGGCACTGTTAACAAAAGTAATTCGATAAAGCTAAAGAGGCGAAGCAAGATACAGGGGCACATGGTGACGCATCCATCAGCCGCCCACCCAGTCCGCCTTCTACCGTTACGAGAAAGTGGCCTCTTGGCAAAGCGCCCACTTGCGCGAACGCTTCCCAAGATGCACCAGCTTACTGGAATTTCACCCGGACAGACTCACCCTTCCTGTTGTGGAGGTTATTAAATTGCTCCCGAAGGAGTGAGGCTTCTGGCACAGAAATAGCTAGAGTTTGCAAATCTGTACTTGGGATTGCCCCCAATAAAGCGATGAGGCCTGCGTCTCCTATGTTGTTCTTGTCTAGCTGAAGCCAAGTAAGGGTAGCTGGAAGATGTTGGGCGAGGGCTTTGGCTCCTTCGCCTCCAAGCTTGTTATATCTCAGATCAAGGTACTGAAGGGTAGCTGGAAGGTGTTGGGAGAGGGCTTTGCCCCCTTCGTCTCCAAGCTTATTATAGCTCAGATCAAGATACTGAAGGGTAGCTGGAAGATGCTGGGCGAGGGCTTTGGCCCCTTCGTCTCCAAGCTTGTTATAGCTCAGACCAAGATACTGAAGGGTAGCTGGAAGGTGCTGGGCCAAGGCTTTGGCCTCTTCATCTCCAATGTTGTTCTGGAGCAGAGAAAGATACTGAAGGGTAGCTGGAAGGTTTTGTGCGAGGGTTTTCGCTCCTTCCTCTCCAATGTTGTTCTTGTTCAGAAAAAGCCCTATAAGCGCACTGGGGAGGTGTTGGGCCAAGGCTTTCGCCCCTTCGTCTCCAATGTTGTTATAGCCCAGATCAAGCAGCTGAAGGGTAGCTGGAAGGTGCTGGGCCAAGGCTTTGGCCTCTTCATCTCCAATATTGTTATTGCTCAGCTTAAGCTCTTCAAGAGAAAGGGGCAAAATGGGTCCTAGGATTTTGATGCCCTCTAGGCTGATCTGTTGCCGTGCTAGGTCCAGATTTGTTATCGGCGCGTTGCGAAAGAGATTTACAAAAACCCCTAGAAGCTTTTTGCGCTCCTCAGATTTAACCGTTGTTAAACCCCTAAAGAATTCTTTCAATTGTTGCGTGTTTGGGAGATTGCCCGAGCTTTTGATATCGGTGATAAATTGGGGGAGCAGCGCTATCAATTTTTGCTCAACCAAACGCATGTTTTGAAGATCAGGGTTTGCAAGCAATTTGATGATTTCCGCTGGAATCATCTTCAAAGACGTCCGGTCAGCAGGCGTAGCAGTGGCCACTTCGTGGGCGGGGTCGCCTATTTCATCGGTGGGTTGATCGCTCTTAGAACCTGATCCTGCCAGAGCAAAACAAGGCGTCATCAAGGCAATAAAAGCAAGCTTCAATAACGCCTTTTGGGTTAGCCTGTTATACATAACGTCTCCAATTCTATAATAAATTCAAGTTATTATAGTGTATCCATAAAAGATTTTTCAATTATTAATTTATGCCATTTTGGGACAGAAACTTAGATTCCAAGGACGCTCTGAAATACCGTGACAAAGGCGGATGCTTTTATAAAAGGTATTTAAAAAATTTTAATGGGGAAGTGGTATTAACA
>JBOFKH010000262.1:0-1352 GCA_051657225.1 Alphaproteobacteria bacterium | reverse complement strand
AATTAACATTATCGCTCGGATGTGAAAGCTAACCAAATATTCAATCCGCATCTTTCTTTTTGTCTCGTCCAAATGATCGTAAGACGGAAGATTGATAACATTAAAGTGCTCTGTCCTTGTATTGTAGTAAGCTGCGCTAGAGCCAAGCATTGAGAGCGTTTTGACCAGATCAGTGAAGGTTGAAGTCCCATCATTTGGCTTAGGGAAATCGAATGCCACAACAGGAAAGCCACGAATAAAGAAGTTAACGATTATATCTGCCAACAGAACGGATTTCCCAGCCCGTGTCGTAGCAAATATAGCCAAATGACCAAGCTTGCTAAATAAATCAACAAATATTGGTGTCCAAAAATATCGAGACAAAAAGTGAATCCCATGTTGATCTAACGAAGGTGGCTTGACCAATGGCAAAAGTGCCGTAGCTTCATCCGTTTGATATGGAACGATTCTTTTGTATGGCTTCATGAATAATCTTGCTGAAGACCACGGTTGAGATTGGCACCAAAACTCATATGTCTTCTCCCAGCAGCGCTCAGAAAGACAAGCTTTAATCGTAGTTTCAATGGCTCCTAAATGTTGAGATAACTCATGGGGGTTTTTTCGATAAAGCCACACTGCGGTAGCTGTGGTGACAATTTTTTTGCCTTCGTGGATACTGCGACGAGCTTTAACAGAATCTTCGATGCGAAGTTCACTATTAACCGCAATATCTTTACCTCCCTTGGATTGCCAATTAGCCATGCTTGCGTCTTCTCTCGTTTGGCGCTCCAGAATAAATTGTTGTACAGCTTTATTCGTTGCGCCAACTTGAGTAATGATTCTATAGTCATAAGACTGCGATCGCTGCATTGTTTCTGCCAGAAAATGCAACTGCCCAAGTGATTCGCCATTTGGATGGCTAAAAGCCTTAGCCTTCCCAATTTGTATCGCTCCTACGTAAAGACCGCTTTCCCCACGAGCGCCAAGATAAATGTATTGACGAGCAATTTTAGGGACAGCCTTGAATCCTTGGGCACCCTTAAATAGGTATGTATTCGCATGAATAGTTGAATCAACTATTTTGGGACGCAACCCACTCTCATCCAAGACAAGCAACTGAGGCCACTCAAGTCCATCTGGGCAAGAATTATGTGTTTCCAAGTAATCTCGCTTGAGCATATCGTTAGGGGTAAGAGGGACAAGACCCTGAGTGAAACTATCTTCGAGAAGTCTTTGATAAACAAGATATCCATCTGCATATGCTTGCAATAAACTATTATGAAGTTTCTTTAATTTTGATTTTTCTCTTGCATCCCTTGAGGCAAGAGAAAGTGAAAGGTTTTCTAACTTACTCCAAATCAAATCCCAAAAAT
>JBOFKH010000261.1:0-2010 GCA_051657225.1 Alphaproteobacteria bacterium | reverse complement strand
CAGCAACCAAAAGCTGATGTTATTCAGCCTTGGGAAAGCCATATCCGGCGCGCCAATCATCAAGGGCACGAACCAGTTGCCGAATCCCCCAATCAAGGCGGGCATCACCATAAAAAAAATCATTAGAAGGCCATGGGCTGTGATGATCACGTTATAAAGCTGATGGTTATCCCCCAGCAAAAGCCCCCCTGGGTGGGCCAGTTGAAGGCGCATCACCACCGAAAGCACGGTGCCCAACAACCCGCCAAAGATTGCGAAAAAAAGATATAATGTGCCGATATCTTTATGGTTGGTGGAAAAAATCCACCGCCGCCACCCGGTTGGGTTGGGGTGCTCTGTTTGGTGATGAACCTGTTCCTGTTTTTTAGGATACGTTTGTTTTGAGCCATTTAGCTTTGTCATCGCAAGCTCCCCCCTATTTTCACACTATCTCCTAAACACGCTGTTTTTTGCTTCAATTCAAGCCACTGGACGAACTGCTCCCGGGGAATCGCTTTCACCACGATGGGCATAAAGCCATGGTTGATGCCGCAAATCTCAGAACATTGCCCATAATAAACGCCCTCTTGTTTAATTTGAAACCAGGTTTCCGTCAGCTTTCCTGGAACTGTATCTTTTTTAATCCCCAAAGCCGGCAGCGCCCAGCTGTGAATAACATCTGCGGAGGTTAACAAAACCCGCACCACTGTGCCCACAGGCACGATCAGCGGATTGTCCACATCCAGCAGACGAAGCTGATCTGGCTGAAGATTTTTCGTGTCTACCATGAGGCTGTCGAAGGAAACTTGATGGTCGGGATAGTCGTAGGACCAATACCATTGATGCCCCACAACTTTAACCGTCAATTGGGGGTCTACCGCTTTATCCATGAAGTAAAGCAGTTTCAAAGAAGGGATCGCCAACGCAACCAGGATGACGGTGGGGATTGCCGTCCAAATTACCTCCAGGAGGGTGTGGTGGGTTTGGGTGGAAGGGGTTGGGTTTTTGGAGGCCCGAAACCGTATAAAGACATAGATTAAAAGCACGCCCACAAACACGGCGATGGCGCCTGTAATCCACAAAAGCATGTCATGGAGGTGATAAATTCTTTCCATAACAGGGGTGGCGGGTTGCTGCATCCCCATCTGCCAGGGAACAGGCTTTCCAGCCCATCCAGGGGAAATCTCCACAACACCTAAAGATAAAATGAAAACAGAGCAAACGCTCCCTAATCTGCGCCACACTTGGCGTGAAACGGTTTGCAACAATCGATATCCAGACCCCCAATGTATCAAGAAAAGACCTATCTGCATGTTGTTATGTATCAAATTTTCCCTAACATACCTTCGCACCACCGTTACGTCAAGGGATCCTGTGGCGCTTATCGCCAGCATAGGGGCATGAGCATGGCTTGCATCCCATCAGAGCCTATGGCTTTTGATGAGGGGCAACCAAACCCCTCACAAAAAGGCTCAGTTACCAAAATGACTTTCTTCTGTAAAAACAATTGGGATTTTTCCATATTCATCATTCCCTTCAACGACCGATTGAGGGCGCATTGGTTGAGTGACCATTGATGTAGTGCGGGCCGACTGCTGCGAAGGTATGATAGTCTCAGAAGCTGCTTTAACATTCCCTGGGTAAGACTCACCCCCTGGGAGGAATTCAGGTGGATTGCCGTAGGTACTATCATTTGTTGCCTTTAGGCTTGCTCGAATATGAGGGTCGCTCGTAGACCCATAAAGAGGTTGAGTGACCATTGATGTAGGGCGGGCTGACTGCTGCGAAGGTATGATAGTCTCAGAAGCTGCTTTAACATTCCCTTGGTAAGACTCACCCCCGGGGAAAAATTCAGGTGGGGTGCCGTAGGTATCGTGTCCCATTGTTTGTAGGATGCTTTTTCGGACAGGGATATCGTGAGCAGAACCATAATGGCTTTCTGGTTTTGAAAGATTTGAATCTGTCTTTCCAAGTTCCACATCTGTCTTTTGTTGAGGCTTTTCGGCCAATTTTTTGAGTTGATGCTTTTTG
>JBOFKH010000260.1:0-2672 GCA_051657225.1 Alphaproteobacteria bacterium | reverse complement strand
TCTTGATGAAGACACAATCCGCATTTGGGTCAAAACCCAAAAGGGTATTTTTCTAGCCCAAACCTATACAAAGCGGTTGTTCAGCCGAACAACGCCCCTGTTTTTAATGTGGTCTTTGGGGTCTTCTGTTTTTTTCGCTATTCTCGCGCTTTTGTTTATGAAAAACCAGATCCGCCCTTTAAAGCGCCTTGCGTGGTTCGCAGACCAGCTGGGTCGTGGGAAAGTGCAAGAAAAATTTAAAAGCCAAGGTGCGCGTGAAATTCGCAAATTGGCGTGGACGTTTCATATGATGAGCTTGCGTCTTCAAAAGCAAGTACAAGAGCGTGCGCAGATGCTAGCTGGAATTTCCCACGATTTAAGAACGCCTTTAACGCGTATGAAGCTTCAATTGGCTCTGATGAAATCCTCTCCTGATTGGGTAGATTTTCAAAAAGAGGTGGATCATATGATCCATTTGGTAGAAAGTTACCTTCATTTTTCTAAAGGCCATGAAAAAGAAGCCACCACGCCCATCTCGCTGGAACCCTTTTTTTCCAATATAGTTGGCCTTCTTCCCCAGCACGATAAAGAATTGATCCTTCACCTGCCTAAACGCCTGGAGATCATGGGGCAGCCCTGCGCATTGGCCCGCTGTTTTACCAACTTGCTTGAAAATGCCTTGCGGCATGCAAACAGTAAGGTAAGCCTCACGGTTAAGCAAGAGCGGGAAGCGATTTGGTTTTGGGTTGATGACGACGGCCCCGGGATTCCAGAAAAATACTACAAAGAAGTTTTTAAGCCTTTTTTTCGGGTAGATGCTTCTCGAAATGATCAAACCGGCGGCATGGGGCTTGGTTTAAGTATCGTAGAAAATTTGGTTAAAGACCATAAAGGCTCAATTCGTTTGATGGTTTCTCCCTTGAAAGGTCTTCGGGTTTTGGTGAAAATTCCAAGTGTAAGGCGCGCACACTTAAACGAATAAGCTTGCCTTTTTTTGGAAAATCTGTAGAATTCTGTGGGTGCATTTTAGAAAAGAAGCTGTTGTTAGATGTCATTGTACCCCAATTTACACGTTATTGAGCACCCACTTCTTCAGCACAAATTATCCCATCTTCGAGATCAGACAACCTCTTCTTCACTGTTTCGCCAACTGTTGACGGAAATATCTTTGTTAATGGGGTATGAAGTAACGCGCCAATTGTCTCTTAAACAGCGCTCTTTGCAAACGCCTTTAGAGCCTATGACGGCGTCTTTTCTTGAGCAGAAAATTGCTATTGTCCCCATTTTACGTGCGGGTCTTGGTATGGTGGAAGGGTTTTTAGAGCTTCTTCCTTTTGCTAAGACGGGTCACATCGGTTTATACCGAGACACCGACGATAAGCCTGTCGAATATTTCGTGAAATTGCCTGATGCCAAAAACCACCTGTTCTTCTTGCTAGACCCTATGCTTGCTACGGGGCATTCTGCGGCCCACGCTGTTAAGCTATTGTTGCAGCACGGGGTGGATGTGACTCAGATTCGGCTAGTTTGTATTGTGGCCTCTCCGGAAGGAGTTGCAACATTTAACAAAACTTGTTCGAAAGTCTCTATTTTTACAGCCTCCTTAGATCGTTGTTTAAGTGAAAAAAATTATATCCTGCCTGGCTTAGGGGATGCAGGTGACCGGCTTTTTGGAACATGCCACTAAATTTAAGTCATCTGGTCTTGCCTACGACACAAATTTAAAAAATCAATTGGCGGATGAAAAAGAATCAAGTATGATGAGCGCCGTTGCCGGATTAGCTCAGCTGGTAGAGCAACTGATTTGTAATCAGTAGGTCAGGAGTTCGAATCCCCTATCCGGCACCATCTTCATAGCTCATGAATCTTTTGTTTGCTTTTTCTTAAAGTATTTTATAGTGTATTAAGAGTTTGGGGAAGCTCCAGGCGTTTTGTTAGACAAATAGGCATATCCAGGCGGCAAATGCTTTAATAATTGTGGGTGTAATAGAGGTTCTTCCGTGTCTGAAGGCAAACGTTTTACTCAAAAACTGTATGAGCACCATATAGAAGATGCTTTTGAATCTGGTGCTGTAACACGAGAAGTCTATGCCAGTTCTCTTCGAGATGTAAAAGCAGCTCTGGGGCTTTTGAAGCACCAGGGAGAGCAAGGTCTTTTGCCTATGCTGGAAACACCTTTTTGGAAAGAAGATTTGCTCCAATTCCAAGCCATCGCGACTGCTTACCGAAAATTTCGCTATGTGTTGGTGATTGGGACGGGGGGCGCAACCCTTGGTGGACGAACCCTTTCGGCACTGCTTCAGTCTTGGGTGATGTCAGACACACACTATCCGAATCTTTATTTTTTAGACAACCTGGATTCTGAGATTTTTTGGGAAATTATTTCCCTTGTAAACCCAGCGACAACCGGTGTTCTTGTGATCTCAAAATCAGGAGAAACCCCAGAAACGCTCATTCAACTTATGCGCTGCTTGGAATATTGGGAAGAATTTCTAACGCCTGAACAGCTGGAACAGCACATCACCGTTATCACAGAGCCAAAGCTCAACACCCTTCGACGTATTGCGTCCCACTATGGGTTTCAACAGCTGGATCACCCGCCCCAGGTGGGTGGTCGCTTTTCCTGCTTTACGGTGGCATCATTTCTCCCGGCTATGATTGCAGGAGTTAATGTGAAAGAGGTGAGGCAGGGC
>JBOFKH010000259.1:0-2133 GCA_051657225.1 Alphaproteobacteria bacterium | reverse complement strand
AATGCCTGGGCCTTTAGATAATTGATTTTATCTTTAAATTCAGCTAGATTTTCTAATTTAGAATCCAAAAGTTTAAGGGTTTTATCAGGCTGATTATCCTCTAAATACGCCTCAGCAAGGCTGATGAAAAATTTTGGATCTGTTGCGACATAGTTGGGGCTCTCTTTTTCAAGAATTGTCACCGCTTGGTCTGATAGCCCCATTGCCATCAGTTGTTTAGCGAGCTTTTCAAAAACAGCAGCCGTTTCACCATCTTCTGGCAAGAACGCTCTGAACCGGTAGAAAAAAGCAATTTTACGAAAAGCTGGATGAAGCACAACCAAACCGCGTTTAAAAACCTCGCCAGCTTGAGTCTTAAGATCTCGGACCTCAGGCTGTTGAGGGAAAAAGGCCATAGCACGTTCATAAGATTCTAGGCTATTTTCAAAATTATTATGAGCATTGTATAGATTTGCTAATTCCTTGAGAATTAAAAATTCAACAAAATCTCCTCGCCAAGTTAGCCGCAACGCTTCCAGTTTATGGATGGTTTCTTCCAGGGAAAATTGCTTTGATTCATATTTTTTCTTGATAGTTTCAAGTTCTTCTTCTGCTGAATTTTTGGCAAGTTTTCCTCCAAGATTTCGGCTCAAAAGAGGATTTGGAATTGCATTAGGATTTATCAAAGCTATAAACTCATTTTGATAGTCCCTCAGCTGATTTTCCTGAGAAGACGTAAGGTTTGCATCCTTCAGAATTTCGAAAAAGCTTTCTACCTGTTTTCTCTTCTTTAACTGAACAGCCGCACCCATTCCTTTCAAAGCAAGGGTTGGGCGTAAGGGCTCAGGATAAGACACCAGAATATTTTTGTGCTTTTCCATTAACAACAGACCTTGCGAAGAAAATCCCATGCTGATTAGGGCAGCACCCCTCCAAAGCTCTGCTTCAGGGGGCAGGCTGGGGCTTGATAAAATGCGAAGTGCTTTTGCGTATTCTCCATTAAAAAAATATCCAACGCCCATGAGCGCCATAAACTCAGCATCTTCTTTCAAGCGCTGATTTTGACCATAGACTAATCGGAGGGCACCCAAAGCTTCTGTGCCATTTCCATTGGCAATCAAAAATTGAGCAAAGGCCAATTGAGCCAAAATTCTGTCTTCTTCAAGAGATTGGGAAATTTGCGAGCTTAGGCTTGATTTTGCTTGGGAAAACGGCATATCTTTAAGCTGCCAATCATTAAAGTTAAATAATTTAATGTCTTTTTGGTCTTCTTTACTCATGCGTCGATCTTCAATAGACGAAAAATGAAGCCCCCCTGGGCGTGAAATAACCAACCGCTCTTTTTCAGTTTGAAAAGTCAAATCTGAGACAAAAGGCTCAAGGACGAGGCCTTGAAGGCTTTTCACAAGGCAAAAATCTGCATATCGGAAAATCCCAGGAAGCCCTAAACCAGGCGCTCGATCCGGCACGACAATCCACTCTGCTTGACGTTCAGGATCTTGGAAGCGAACAACTTGAGGGTTTTGCATCTGGACCAATAAAGAAATGGGAGGCGCTAGGGAGGCCATAAGACGAGATGTTAAAAAAGGATAGGTCCCCGTTGGATTTTTCGTATCGTTTCCTAAAACAACACTCCATCCCTCTTCGAGCTTGTAATCTATCGAAGGAACAACAGTATAAGGAATCTTCATTCTCAGCACAAAATGGGTAGGATGTTGAAGTTGTTCTGGATTTTCAAACCCTTCAGGCAAGCTAAATTTACCCATTTCGCTGAAATGGGTTTCAACTGCGTGATCGAGGATGATCCAAACGTAGGGACGCTGAACAAAAACAGCTGCAACAGGTGGAGGAATTTTTGTGTGCAAAGTTTTAGAAAAAAGAAGCTTCAACCCTTCAGAGCGTTCGAGGGGTTTAATAAAAGCATGAAACATTTCAGAAGGTTCAGAAATAGCCATTTTTGAAGAAAGATCAGAAGGGCTTTCAAGCTGCGAATTAATTTTAGCGTCTATAGGGAGATCTTTTTTTATAAATGCTGGAAGTGGGACCGCCTCAGGGGAAGGAGGTGAAATTTTTAGGTTTTGAGGGTCTATCAACTGAAGTCTAACGCCGGTTTCAATGGCATTAACATCAATCTTTATCCCTTTGGAAAGAGCT
>JBOFKH010000258.1:0-1760 GCA_051657225.1 Alphaproteobacteria bacterium | reverse complement strand
ACGTGAAATATTGTACCCAAAGTTCCATTGGCACATTCACGATCAGATCCTCCAATCTGTTGCTAATTGATAGTTGGTGGTTAACAAACGGCCAGAAAACTTCCCACGGGAAACAAGACTGAAAAAATGGGCTTCTCACCAGGCAAACACAAATGACTTGATCTACTTGAGCACTTCGTTTCTTCATATTCCAGTTGGGCTCTTGATAGTTGTTAAGACGGGAAAATCACAATGTCTTCCAGGCTGAAGCTGAAGTTCGCAAATAGGGGTCGTCCCAAGAAGATAAATCGGATTCCAATTAGCTCCCAACGTAGGGGTATGGAAGAACCATTGCTCTTTGGGGATATAATTGATATGCTCATAGGAAAGACACAAACGATGTTGCATAAGAGACTGTGTCTTGAATTCCTTGACATTCGTGATGGGAGGAGTGACGAAGAGGTGTCAGCAGAAATTTTTCCCGGAGGATTCTGGCCCACGGAAGCAATCCCGGGTGGCAGAATCATTCTACCTGGTGTGGACAATGTCGAGGCGTACAGGGAAATGTTGAAACTTTTGGAGAAACGCAGATGGAGTTCAGCACTTGCACAAGGATATTCGCCCTCGGATTTTTCAGTCTTTTACACTGGCTGGATGAGTGATGAAAATCGCCAACCTATTTCCGAAGTCACTGGAGAAGTTATGAGATGCTACAGGAACAATGATTTGACAATGGTAAATGCCCACCTGCATACGTTGGAGGGATGGAGCGACCTGAGCACGAGACCCGGTCTGCTTCAACCTTTCGACAAACAGATTCTTAATGCCCCATTTTTGACTGCTGATTGCGGGCGTTCGGGTGGAAAAGGAAACTGCCAATGCCAGAGAGAGCTAATTTGCAGCAGAACCTGTTACGAAGGTTTTCCTTTGGTAAGCGCCTATGCCAGATTGGAGAGGCAAGCATTGATACGAACAGCCTATGTGAATGCTAGGATTCAGTCATCTTACGAAGGTGAAAGCATACAGATCGATCCTGTTTATCGTCAATGGCCAGGAGGGAGCGCTGGCAAGAGGAATGAGGGATGTGACTATGATGAAGACAGGCGCCATTGCATGGCAGTAGACAGGTACTTGATGACTATGATGCCCGAAGAAGCTGATGGTTCCCTGGATAACGAGAGATATGTGCAGCTCCCTATCGGATCCATGAATGGCGTAACCCTTGTCATGCAAAAATCACCGTCTGCCGGGACACCTTCCGGAAACTGTTTTGCTTGTCTATTGCAGAAGAAGGGCAGCTGCTTCGTTGGTCAAAGGGATACACAGGATCCCATAAAGGAAGGTGGTGCAACAAAGATACCATGCTGAAGGTTCACAGATGCCGTGTCCTTCCCAGGGATATGATTGACGAAGAAATCGGGCATAGAATACACCCGCATCTGCAGAAAGCGAAAAGAACTGGAATACGGAAGAGAATAAAAAGACCCAAAGTTGAAGGGGAAGACCTGTTCTGGTCAAACCTAGAGCAAATTGAACGGAGAGGTGTTGTGCAAAGGCCTTTCGCACCAATGACAAGGCTGAAAAAAGAGTTTGGGGAACAGTGGGAAAGACAGACCGAACTGGTCAGCAGAAGATTCAAAAGGTTCAGCCAGGGGATGATACGAAATGACCGGCAGAATCCAAGGTTTAATGCATTTGTCTACTCATGGGCAGAAGAGATGGAGGAAGACAGATGCTGGAGATGCAGAACTATGTGGGTGCCGCTGGAGGGGTACTGGTAC
>JBOFKH010000257.1:0-3797 GCA_051657225.1 Alphaproteobacteria bacterium | reverse complement strand
GTTGAACTCTAGTGGGATCTATGGCTGAGCCTCCACTATAAAGTTCATAGTGGTCATGAATCCCAGTAGTGAAACAAAGCTCTGGGGTTTCCATGCCTTCGATGCCGATAGTTGAACCACGAATAACTTTTTGCCCAAGAGAGACAAAGGTTTTTTGCATGTGGAGTTGTCTTGATTCAAGGCCAAATTCAGGATGATCAATTGTGACAATGCCTCCACATTTACCTCCAACGGGAACATGTTCAGTCACAACACCATCAGCGGGGGCCAAAAGTGGCTGTCCTGATGTCCCTGAAGCAAGATCAACGCCTGCGTGAATGCGCCCACCTGGTCGGGGTGCTCCATACATCCCCCCAGGTCCTGGAATTACACCTTTGGGATTGGGGTTGATCAGGACACAAGTTGTCCCCTCTTTGCATGGCAATGGTTTTCCACAACCTCCACCTTGAGGGGGACCGGAGACAATGCCGCCTCCACCTTCTCCACTCTTGACGGGGCCATATTTAGCAAGATTTGCGGAGTTGTTCCAAATTGGATTTTGTTCCGCGCCTCCGGGGAGACTAGTAAATTGATTGCGACCAAGAACGCGATCCGCATAGTTGAAATTCCCAGCAGCAATCTGATCTAAAAGTCCTTGACCGCCATAGTCTTTAATTAAAGCAAGAGCAGCTTGATCCCATTGCTTTGGATCCCATGCGTCATATCCATATACTCGAAGAATTGTAGCGCGAGTCGTAGGAATAAACTGATATTTTCCGTAGGCTCCCAAGTAATTTGGCCCCAGATTTGTTCCGCCAGAGCTTTCCCCAGCCGCAATACGATCAAGGTATCGTTTTAGGTTTTGAGAGGCAAGAGGCGAACCTGGGTCTATTGGCGTTGGGCCTGGACCTCCACCACCGTCCTGATCACATCCTCCGGGGGGTCCGACGCCACCGCCACCGCCACCATCGATGGGCGGCGGGGCAAGAGTTGCAATCAGAACAGTGTCGTTTTCATTAACCGTACTAAATGGAATGGGACCAATTGAATATGGTGTGCAACTTTTTCCATAGAAAGGAATATCAGTGCAAAACCTCAGATAAAAGCCAAGATCGACTTCTCCTTTTCCATCACGAACGTCTAAAGCAGCCAATGATATGTTGGGGCGATCGCCCCATGGCCTGACATGTACAGGTTCTTTGCCACCAAACATCTCGCCTAATGGTCCTTTGCCGCCCGGAACCTCCTGATCTTTTGTGACCCAGGTCGTGCCATTAATCAAATCGGCTGGGATTAAAGATTTAACATTGTTGACTTCAAAATTTTCGCAAGGCCCAACACATGGAGTAGGAACAAAGTTATATCCTCCTCCACTTATTGCTCTTTTTGCAGTTGATGCACCTTGGTCAGGAAAATCAACGGTAGCTGTTGCAGAGTTAATAATTGCCAACAAATCACTTAAGGAAGCATCGCCAAGTCCAGGAACATCTACAATTAACTGGTCTTTAAGTCCAGGAATTTTGTCGATTACAGTCGTAACAAGACCAGGAATATCAGTAAATGAGAAATTCTGAATATCGGTCAAAAGTCCAATGGGGAGGTCGGCTAAGACAGGATTATTTTGAAGAAGATCTCCGACAGTATCAATAGCTGTATTAATCAAAAACTGTTTGATATTCCCAGACTGAAGCCCTCCAAGAATATCAGTAATTGGAATATTTGCCAATTGGGGGAATTGCTTAATAGCAGCATCTAGGCCAGCCTGAAGCCCTTTATCTAATGCACCTTTCCAATCTCCTTGGATTATTTGATTTAGGGGAATATCTTTAACCCATGGATTATCTTTGATAAATTTATCAATATCCCCTTTCATCGGGCCTAAAACTTTGTCAATATCGGCAGAAACTCCATTAAAATCTCGAACGAGAGAAGAGAAAAATTTACTTCCAGCTATACTGATATTTTTTAAGTCTGGGATAGCGGTAACCAAATCATTCAGAGAAATACCGTTGAGAGCGGCAAAATTAGCCAATGTGGTTAAGTCAGGATTCTTCCCACCAAGGAGAGCCCCTATGGAAAATTTGCCAACACCAAAACTTGATAGATCTCCAACTTTGATCACATCAACAACCGGGATCGGTGCATTATAAGAACGGCTAGGATTATAGCCAATCAATTGCATCACGCGAAGATCTGTTAGTATCCCAGTAGTCCCAGACATAACAGGACCAAGGTTGTTGAACGATATCTGATCCCATCGAGGTAATCCTTTTGCATCAGAAGGGACTAACGAGGTAAATGCGATCGCGGGTTGAGCGACCAACAAAAAAACTGAATAAAAAACCAGAAATACGGACAGAATGCGTTTAATCACTTCGTCCCCCAGGAGAGTAATTGACTAACAGTTTTAGTTGGAACATTTGCTTGAAGAGTTGCTGAATCTAATGTTTTACCTATCCTTAGTAAATAGACTAAATCATTTACCTTCCGCCACATTACAGATTGATATCCAATCTGCTTTTTGTTTTTTGCAACAACTAAGCCACGAATAAGAGCATTAGCTTGAGCATGGCTAGTGGTCGGCAAAGCTGGAGTAATAACCTTCGCGACTTGCTTTGGTTTTGGCAAAGATTGTCCAGAAAATGAAGAGATTGTCTTTTTGGGAGCAACAATTTTCGGATTGGCTTCTACAATCTTTGGAGTAGTTTTAGGCTCTGGCGATACAGAAGGAGGAACTAAAGTTATTTTGGGTTGAGGGGGGACTTCTGCGGAAACAGGGCTAGAATTTCCTCTAAGATCAATCACTACTGGCGGTGGCTTCGGAATATCTGAAACCATTGATATTGCTGGCGGCGTAGTTACAGCAATGGGAGACTCAGCCTGAACAGGAGTGAAACGTCTTTTAGGTCGTGTTGCCACAGATGACGTATGTGGCTTGATATCTAGCAAAGAGTAATCAGAAATTCCTCGATATGGCTTTAGCAAAAACTGATAATTCTTATTGTCACCAGTCAAGACAGACAGCATTGTAGTGCCATCCAAAGAATGTAAATTTCCTTGGAACTGAAGAGGGGAAATCATTTTCACATAAATACTTTGTGGCCCTTTCCGTCGTACAACAACTTGAGACGGATCCGACACCTGAACATCAATAATAGGTCCACCGCAATTCAGGAGCAAATCGACCCCAATCCCTTGAGCAACTTTGACAGTAAAACCACGTTCTGCACTATCGCAAGAAATTTCACGTCGCCCAAAAGCATTTGCAACAAATGGCATTGCAAGGACTGAAGAAAAAGCGATCGCGCTAAACAAAGAAATAGTTCGTTTCATTAATTTTGCTCCTCATCATCGTCATCCCATCCTTCGTCAACACAATCCAAAACTTTAAATGCATGAGCAAAAAAAGCTTCTATTTCTTGCAATGAATAATCATCAGATATTGAAACTTTAAATTCTTTACCATCCAACAATTGAAAAGAAGATTCAAAGACAAAAGTATTCTGAAAATCCTTCCAAATATTATCAGTCCAATCGTACAGGATAGCTGAAACATTAGGACCAGTTGGACTATGGTCTTTCATGTATACTGCGGTATAGGTGGCCCCACGGTTAGGTAAGAACTTTCTGTATCCAGCATTTTCTAAGTCATCAATCGAAACAGCGTTAAATTCTTTTCTCATGATTTGTTCCTACAACGAAAAACCTTGAGCAGCGATCAATTTAATTGATCCATCAAATTTGAAATAACTACGATCGCCAGTAGGCCGACTGTTTAGAGCGCTAGATGCACGACCGATCATATTGTCTGCTGCATT
>JBOFKH010000256.1:0-6030 GCA_051657225.1 Alphaproteobacteria bacterium | reverse complement strand
GAAAGCAGGGATGCAGGCCGTTGCTTCCGCAACCGTTGTGGGAACGGTGAATCACCAAGGCAACGTTGGCAGAGCGCTAGAAGACATGGCCAAACCCGAGGGTTTGCGCGCCATTGCGACGTCTATCTTAACGGCGGGGTTTGTTGAGAATGTGACGCAGACTTTGAAGCTTCCAGATGCTCCAAAAACCTTCGGGGAGCATGTTCAAAAAGCGGCAATCAAAGCCGCAATTTCCTTGCCGGTGAACGCCACCCTTGGTGGCGTGGATCCTGACAAGGCCCTTGGCATGGCAGCGATCAGCACCGCCGCCAACACGCTTGGGGGATTCGCTGCGACGAAAATCGGGCAGGCCTATGGGGCAGAAAGCTTAAGCTACGCAGAGCACAAGGCCCTCCACGCAGGCCTCGGAGCCATCACAGGCGCGATCCTTGACCCCAAAAACCCCGGAAAAGGCGCCGCAGCTGGTGCCTTGGGAGCCGTCATCGGGGAAACGGTTGCGGAATGGCAGTTGGGACTACCCCAATTATTGGAAAATAAGGAACACCTCCGCCAAGAGAATTTGCCAACCAGGGAACACACCGAAACGGCCCACAACCTGGCGCTTTTAAGCGCTGCGAGCGCAGCGCTGTTAACGAAGCAGGACGTTGGAATTGCAACCCACACGGCCAACACAGCGGTGGAGCATAATAACAAGCTTGTGCTCAAGGGCTTAGAGTTTGCTGCCAAAAAGAGCGCTTTTCTTTGGAAAAAGGGCAAAGATTGGCTTGCCAAACGTGCCGCCAAAGAGGCTAAAAAAGAAACCGCCCAAAAATCTGCCAAAGGCGTTGCCAAAGAGCTCCAAAAACCCCAAAAAACGATTGGAAAACGAGAGGGGATTAGAAAAACAACAAATACAGAAAATTTAACCCGAGAAAAAATATCTCAAACAAAAGATGTTTTTAAGCATCGCTACAAATATCATTTAAGAATTAGAGAGCGTTCTTTACAAGATCCAACTGGTCATAATTTTCCATATTCATTTGATGATATCATTTTAAAGGTAAAACCTATTATCCAAAAAGATGGGTCTTTACTATATAGGGCGCCTGGAGTTTTAGGAAATAAAAAAGGCTATTTTGAAATGGCTATTAACCCACGAACAGAAACAATTTTTCATCGAGTATTTGTGAGGAAATAGATATGAAATACTTAAGCATTATGCCAGATTATACTGGGTCTTGTATAAAAGATGATTTTTCTGGGGAGTTTGTTGACCTTGAATCTATGGATCTTCCTAAAGATTTTTTGGAAGAAATATTGAATTGGCACTCTGCTTACCGCAAAATCATTCCTCTTTCCGAAAAAGAAAGAAATAAATCGCTAGATGAGATAGAAAAATTAGATATCCATGGAATTAATATAGCTAGAAAATTAATAAAATTAAAAAATATAAAAGTAAAATATTTTAGTGAAGGCAAATTAGAATATATTTATTTCACAGAAGAAGAAAAAATGAAGATTTGAAATATCTCCTATCCCCTCTCATCCTCCTCCACACCCTGGCGTTCGCCAGGGTGTTCGTACCAGAGGTTGCTGTGGAGGAACTTCGAAGCGCAGCAGCCTCCAGCGCGGTGCAGGCCTCGGTTGCTAATGAGCTTGGGGTCCTCCGCAAGGAAGGCCTGGATTCTGCCACTCACAAGATAGGGAACGCCCTCGCGGGCGCGGCCGCTGGCGCGATCCTTGACCCCAAAAACCCCGGAAAAGGCGCCGCAGCTGGTGCCTTGGGAGCCGTCATCGGAGAAACCGTCGCGGAAGCCTTGCCTGAGAGCCTCACCCGGGAAACCCGCGCAGACTATGGGAAAATTGCCGCCGCGACCGGCGCCCTTTTGGCAAAACAGGATGTCCCGACAGCCATCGCGACCGCCGACACGGCTTTGCAGAATAATTTCTTGCTGAGCGCGGGGGAGCTTGCTTATGAATGGCTTGAGGAGGAAAATCCTGAAAAAGCGGCAGAATTGAAGGAAAATTTCTTAAACATATTGAGCCATGTCACGGGGGAAAGCCGTGAGGTTTTAGAGGCGGCTCTTCCAGGAATTATGCTTGCTAACAATTACCTTGGTGGCGGTTTGGTTAAGAAAATTGCCAAAACCACCCTCAAAAAGCAAATCAAATCAGCGGCAAAAGACCTCCTTAAACCCAATTTGAAGGTGATTGGGAAGGGGGCGCCCCTTCGCGGCACCCGAAACCCTAAGGTGAAAAAATCTTTGGACGAAGGGAATCAGGCCCATGCTGAGTTTGCAAAAAATATCGAGAAAAAACAATTAAAGAATCCAGGGTGGGAAAAAAATAAGCAATTAAAATATCCCGATGGCCGTTATGGTTTTCCCGATGCTCAGACGCCGTTTAAAAGGCCCGTTGAGCTGAAGCCCTTAACCAATTCAGGGATTGCTAAGGGCATCAAACAGCTTCGAAAATATGAGGCGGCTGCAGAAAAAGATGGTATTTTAGGATTGTACGACAAACAAACCGGCCAGGTCCATTATTTGCGAAGTAAACAGCTTGAATCTGTTGGCAAAGTAAAAGAGATTATTCAAAACAGGACCAGTGGGGGAGCCCAATGAAAACGACCAAAGAGCGTTATGAACATTTTTTTAAAAATATTTTAACACCTTTTTTAAAAGACACAGGGTTTAAGAAAAAAAGTAACCGATTTGTGAAATATGGGGAGGAACTGGCGTATAGCATTCATGTTTTAAGGGGTAAGGTTAATACGGTTGATTATACATGTTTTTCTATCTACACAGAGATATTTTTGTCAAATTTTGAGGAAAAAAATAATCCAAAAATTTATAAAACAACAATTTTAGCTGTGAAAATTGCAAATTTAACCAAAGATTATTTTAGAAGGGACATCACCCTCCGAACTGAAGATGAAGATGCAGAATTGAAAGACGCCGAAAATGCTGCTTATTTTCTCAAAGCCATTGAGGAAAGCGCCATTCCATTCATGGAACGCTTCAAAACGGTGAGAGATGTGATTCATTTTTTGGAAAACCTGAACCCAGAAGAAAATTTTTTGGATATTCCAGCAGAAAATTTGATCCCCAATCAGCTCGCTGAGCTCTATTGGTTGCTGGGAGAAAAGGATAAAGCTCTCCAAATTTTAGATCATAAAATTGCGATAGCGAAAACGCGATTGGTGAGAGAAGGTGGAGAAGCACTCAAATCCCGCATTTTGAAGGGCGGGCCGGTGTATACTCAGCCATGAGGCGTTTGGAGCGATTGTTTTCCGTCCTCATCTTTGCCATATTGACAGCGACAGCTGGCTTAACGGAAGGCCTTGCAGTGGGGCTGGAAATTCCCACAACGCAGCTCACCACCTTGGGCGAGCATACAGCCTATGCGGGCCTGAGAGCCGCAGTTTCCTTGCCGGTGAACGCCACCCTTGGTGGCGTGGATCCTGACAAGGCCCTTGGCGATGTAGCCCTTGGGGTTGCTGCCAATACGCTTGGAGGCTTCGCTGCGACGAAAATCGGGCAGGCCTATGGGGCAGAAAGCTTAAGCTATGCAGAGCACAAGGCCCTCCACGCAGGCCTCGGGGGCATCACAGGCGCAATCCTCGACCCCCAAAACCCTGGAAGGGGCGCCCTTGCAGGCGCCTTGGGGGCTGTCACTTCAGAAATGCTTGCGGAAGCGATTGCTGGAAATCCTAAAGAAATGGCGACGCGGGTTTTGGGAGAAGTTGCGGAGCGCGCAGCCAAAGAAGGCCGCGGATTCTCTCAAAAAGACTATGAAACAGCCCTCAAAGAGGCTGCTGAGGTTGCCAAAAATGTTGGGCAAATCGGTGCCGCTGGAACTGCCTTATTGGCAAAGCAAGAAGTTGCTACAGCCATCCACACGGCACAAAATGCGACGGAAAACAACCTGATTCCGGCCCTCATCGCCGGCGGTCTGGTCGTTTGGTCGGCCTACGATATCTACCAGACCGCCCAAACGGAGGGCCCTGAGGCAGCGCTTCAACAAGCCGGCGTTGAGGTTGTGGTGGCTGTTGTTGGAGGCACCGCCGTCAAGCAGGGCTTTAAGATTGCTGGCAAATTGTACCCCACCGCTAAAGCTGCTTGGGCAGCTTACGCTGCCGAAAATCCCATCATGGCAAAAATTGGAGACGCTGTCGCCAGCGCTGTCGAACGCGGGAAAACCTGGGTTGGCGGAGGTGTTGGGAAGGCTTCCCAAAAGGCACCTTCCAGAAACGTTACCTTAGAGGCATTGGATCTGGAGCCGCCAAAAATTTACCCATTTAGCTCCAATTATTGGAAAAAATCAGATGTACATACTTTCCGCGGCCAAACCAATCGTGTTCATAAACGTGATGATTTGATTGATTTGAGCTTGAAAGATTTTAGAGGAAGAACTAACGCAGAACTCATGAAAGCTGGGAGAGCACCCATTGGTCCTGACGGAAATCGCGTTAACCTTCATCACCTGATTCAAACTCAAGATGGCGCCCTTGCTGAGGTCTCTGGAACGATGCATAGTCAATACCATAAAACTTTACACATTTGGAGTAATCAATCCAAAGGGGGTGTTACCCGTGCAGAAATTTTGCCTAAAATTGACAGAGCGGCTTTTGATACATGGAAAGCGGATTATTGGAAAGCGCGAGTTGCAGAATTGGAGAAACTTAAATGAGTATGCAAGATTTAGAAAAAGCGTTTGAATTAATTGAGCAGCATTTTTCAGAAGAAGATATCGATTTTTGTTTACCCAAGACGCAAAAAATAATAGATTCTGCCGAAAAAATTCTGAACATCAATTTTTCGGATACCTATAAAAAATTTTTAAAAAAATATGGTGCTGGAGGTATTGGTTTTTTTGAAATTTATGGAATTGTCAAGAATGAAGAATTTTACATTGAAAATCTTCCACATATTACAGTTCCAGATGCGGTTTGGACCACAATAAAATTGCATGAAAAATTTGAACATCCATTATTTTTACTGATAATCTACAACGTCGGGGAAGGCACAAAATACTGCCTAGACACCTCACAAATGAACGCATCTGGAGAATGTCCTGTGGTGGCTTGGCCTTTGGGTGGCTACGAAGAAACACCTGTTTTGGAAATTGTTGCTGAAGATTTTGGTGAATTTTTTCTGGATAGGGTGGCAAAACAAATTGCTTTGAAAACAGAGCAAACTAGGTGATCAAGCGCCTCCTCTCCTGTTTTCTTGTTTTTCTCCACACCCTGGCGAACGCCAGGGTTCTGGTGCCTGTTGAGGAAATTACTGCCGCCAAGGCTGGCGTGCAGGCCGTTGCTGCCTCAACGGTTGTGGGAACGGTGAACCATCAAGGCAATGTTGGCAGAGCGCTAGAAGACATGGGCAAGCCCGATAGTTTACGCTCCATCGCGGCCTCCATGGTGACGGCGGGGCTTGTGGAGAATGTGACGCAGACTTTGAAGCTTCCAGATGCTCCCAAAACCTTTGGCGAGCATGTTCAAAAAGCGGCAATCAAAGCCGCAGTTTCCGTGCCGGTCAACATGACCCTGGGTAGCGTGGAGCCCGGAAAAGCCTTTGGGGAAGCGGCGCTGAGCATTGCTGCGAACACCCTGGGAGGTGTTTCCTCGCAACACCTTGGCGAGGCTCGCCTGGAGGGGCTTGGCTTTGGCGCGCACAAGCTGGCCCATGGCCTAGTCGGCGCTGCAACCGGCGCGATTTTAAATTGGGTCGATCCTGGAAAAGGCGCAGCAGCTGGTGCTATCGGCCAGGCCATGGCAGAAACTTTAGAGGATAAGACATGACTCAATCTAAGCAGAGCGCCCCAATTCATAAGGGACCCGTATGGTGGGAATGTCAGAGCTAAAATCCTTCGTATTCCGGGTGACAAGCAGGGCCTGCGTATGCTGCGCTGAGGCTAAAATAAGCGCGTCTGGGATTTTGAGTTTATAGGTTTGCCGGATTTCAATCGCCAAATCTGAGATGTCCTGGTTGATGTGGATGATCTCCAAGGACATCAGGTAAGCCTTGACACTCTCAAAGGCCTCGTCACGCT
>JBOFKH010000255.1:0-34120 GCA_051657225.1 Alphaproteobacteria bacterium | reverse complement strand
GAACCGTGGAAAAGCTTATTTATGTTATTGCTCTCCAGAGGAGTTGGAGGCTATGAAAACCCAAGCAGCCAAAGAAGGTAAGCCTCCCCTTTACGATGGGCGCTGGCGGGATCGTCCTCCAGAAGCGGCGCCTGAAGGTATAAAACCCGTGGTTCGCTTAAAAATGCCCCAGGAGGGAGAAGCCGTCATCCAAGATTTGGTTCAAGGAGAGGTGCGGGTTCAAAACTGTCAGCTGGATGATATGGTGCTGTTGCGGGCTGATGGCACGCCTACCTATATGCTCTCAGTGGTGGTGGATGACCATGACATGGGCATTACCCATGTCATTCGTGGAAACGACCATTTCACCAATGGGTTTCGCCAGGGAAACCTCTATCGCGCGATGGGATGGGATATGCCGCAGTTTGCCCATATACCGCTTATCCACGGAGAAGATGGAGCCAAGCTTTCCAAGCGCCACGGTGCACTGGGGGTGGAAGCCTACCGTGATAGAGGTTTTTTACCAGAAGCGATGCGGAATTATCTTCTGCGCCTTGGCTGGAGCCATGGGGATGATGAACTCATATCCACAGAACAAGCCATTGCGTGGTTTTCTTTAGAGGCCGTTGGCCGTTCCCCAGCTCGGTTTGATGGTGCGAAATTGCGCCATATGAATGCCCACTACCTGCGTCACCTTGCCGATAATATGCTTCTGGAAAGCCTCTTACCTTATTTGCAGCAGCAGGGCTACCCTAAAACCCCGCAAGGGCAGGAGCGCCTTTTAAAAGGGCTTCCTGAGCTTAAAGAGCGAGCCAAAACGTTGATTGAGTTGGCAGAGTCTGCGGGTTTCTACCTTTGGGAAGATCTTCCAGGTTATGATGATGCTGCAAAAATGCTTTTGACAGAAACAAACCTTACGCTTATCCAAGCCTTTAGGATTGCTTCTGAAAATATTACGGGAGACTGGACTGCCCAAAACCTAGAGGCATGTGCGCGTCAGGTTGCGGAGGCTCAAGGGGTTAAGCTGGGGCAATTAGCACAACCTTTACGGGCTGCCGTGACGGGCAAAGCGGTTTCTCCCAGTCTTTTTACGATTTTGGAGATTCTGGGTCCATCCCTCAGCCTAAAGCGCCTTCACCGCGTGATGCAGCCAGTTTAAGGTCTCAGGATAGAAACAGGTTAATTTCATGGCTCTTTTTTCTTCATCTGCATTGTCCCTTGGAAAGAAGTGGGGGCTTCTGCCGTGGTGGCTCCTTCTAATGATCATCCTCGTGGCCTGTTTTGGTTTTTTGCTGCTTTACTCTGCTGCTGGGGGAAGCTGGACCCCTTGGACGCTCAAACAAATGATTCGTTTTGGGTTTGGTGCCACGTTCATGCTTGGGATCAGCCTTGTGGATATTCGGTTTTGGATGGGCCAAGCTTACTTTTTTTATGGGGCTTGCCTGGCCCTTTTGGCGTGTGTTGAGGCACTGGGGTTTGTTGGCATGGGAGCCCAGCGTTGGGTGGACCTTTACATATTTCAGCTCCAGCCTTCGGAGTTGATGAAAATAGCTTTAGTCCTTGCCCTCGCCCGCTATTTTCATGGGCTGGGTGAGCGGAACATCCCGTTGCTCAGAAATATCTGGACCCCAGTGCTTCTTATTGCTGTCCCCTCTTTGTTGGTACTTCGGCAACCCGATCTTGGAACAGCAGGCATCTTGATCTTGGTAGGCTTGGTGCTTTGTTTTGCAGCTGGGTTTAGGCTGTGGATTTTTATAGCAGGTGGAGGAGCGTGCGCGGCAGCTTTTCCCATTTTGTGGAGCCTCCTGCGAGATTATCAAAAAAAACGTATCTTCATCTTTTTAGACCCAGAGCAAGACCCGTTAGGCGCGGGATATCATATCTTGCAATCCAAGATTGCGTTGGGGTCTGGTGGTTTGTGGGGGAAGGGGTTTATGGCAGGAACCCAGAGCCATCTCAATTTTCTTCCTGAAAAGCAAACAGATTTCATCTTCACCATGTTGGGAGAAGAAATGGGGATGATGGGGTGTTTGGCCCTTTTGGCTCTTTACGCAGGTATCTTGATTTTGTCTTACCGAATTACCCTTAGGTCTCGCTTCATTTTTACCCATCTGCTGGCCTTGGGGGTTACAAGCGTCTTTTTTTTCCATGCCTTTATCAACATGGCGATGGTGATGGGGTTGCTTCCTGTGGTGGGGGTTCCCCTTCCCTTGATGTCTTACGGTGGAACGTCTATGCTGACGTTGCTGATTGGCTTTGGGTTTCTATTTTGTGTTGAGATCCATCATCACACCCGGATCTCTAACCCCGTTTAAGGTACGATGCCTCGCTATAAATTAACCCTTGAATATGATGGCTCTTTTTTCTCTGGCTGGCAGCGTCAGAAAGATGCGTTCACAGTGCAGCAAGCCTTGGAAGAAGCCATACTTTCTTTAACCGGCAAGCTGCTTCAGGTTCAAGGTTCTGGACGCACAGACCAAGGGGTTCACGCAACGGGCCAAGTGGCCCACATCCAGAGCGATGCTCCTGTTTCTTGCGATGCGTGGCGTCGGGGGCTCAACTTTTATTTACACGAGCTTCCCGTTCGAGTTCTAGAAGCGCTGGAGGTTCCTGAAACTTTCCATGCTAGATTTTCTGCTATTTCCAGACACTACCAATACATCATCTTAAACCGGCCCAGCGAAAGCGTTTTAGAGCGCAAACGAGTGTGGTGGGTGTATCGCCCTCTTTGCTTGGAGGCTATGGAAGAAGGGGCTGCTTATTTGGTGGGTCACCACGATTTTTCCAGCTTTCGCTCCAGTGAATGTCAGGCTGCTTCAGCCATGCGCACGTTAGATCAGCTATCCATAAGCCGAAAAGGCCACCACGTCTTCTTTGATATTCAATCCAGGTCTTTTTTACATAACCAGGTTCGCATTATGGTTGGCTCCCTTAAGCGCGTGGGGGAGGGGTTCTGGCCCCCCATCAAAATACAAGACATGCTTTTATGCAAGGAGCGTCGCCTGGCTGGACCCACAGCACCCCCTGAAGGGCTTTACCTTACAAACGTGGGGTTTCCTGAAGGTTCTTAAAGTGATGAAAAACCTAAAGACATTTATTTCTTCAAGATGCGAGGGAGATTTTTCCACCTGTATGCCAATCGATAAAGCCTGCAACATCCATCTCAATAACAGCAATTCTTGTAACCCCTATGGGTATATGCAGCACGTTACACAAATCTTCTAGGGTAATGGGAACCTGATTTAAGGCTTTCCAAATTTCTTGACGAGCTTGCTCTATAACGTCATCAGAGATGGCTTCGAAAGTTTCTTCTTCTTCCTCATTATACCCATCTTCTTCCTCAGCCAGAGAAACATAGCGGTGTTTCTGGTATTCTTCCAAAATATCTTCTGTACTTTGAACCAAAACTGCCCCTTGGCGGATTAACGCATTTGTTCCACGAGAACGGGGGTCCATAGGGTTTCCAGGAATTGCAAAAACTTCACGTCCCTGTTCAGCTGCCAAATGGGCTGTCAGCAAAGAGCCTGATTTTAAAGCAGCTTCCACCACTAAAATTCCCCAAGAAAGACCTGAAATTAAGCGATTTCGCCTTGGGAAAAGGCTTGCTTGGGGAGCAATTCCAAGGGGAGCTTCAGAAATCAAGAGACCTTCTTCCGAAATAGTTTTGTAAAGCACTTTATTTTCGGGTGGGTATATTTGGTCTACACCGCCAGGCAACACAGCAATGGTGCCCGTTGCTAGGCTGCCTTTATGGGCATGGGTATCAATGCCACGCGCAAGACCTGATACAACGACCATGCCTTCATAGCCAAGCTTTTCTGCATAATCTTCCGCCATTTGCCTTCCAACAGCTGAAGCATTTCGAGCCCCCACAATCCCAAACATAGGTTTGCGGAGCAATTCAACACGGCCAATCACGCTCAATAAAGGCGGGGCATCCGAAATTTTTCCTAAAATTTCTGGATAATCTGGGTCTGGACGTGCAATCAAATGAATCCCCAGCGCCTGATAGCTGTCGTATTCTTTTATAATTTCCTTTAGGGAAGGAATTTGGAGCGGTGTTTTGCGCCCCGTGCGATGGGCGATGTCAGGCAGCCGCTTAAGCGCTTCTTCTGCGGTACCAAAGCGGTTCAATAAATGGTAGAACGTTACAGGACCAATGTTTTCTGTCCGCAACAGTCGCAACCAATGCAGTTTAGCCTCTTCAGTAAAATTAAAAATTTCTCCCCTTTGCAAAGCTTTTTTAGGCTTACGTGCCATTTTTTTATAACTCCCTCTTTTCACCTATTTTAAATTCAGTTTTTAAAAATAACCGGTGGATATTTTCCCTGTGGGTATAAACTGCTATCCCCAACAGGATCAGACTCATCAGCAAGAGGTGCGTTTCCTCAAGAAAAAGAAGGAAAATAGGAAGACATGAAAAAGCAACCAACGAAGACAGTGATGCATAGCGCGTCACCCGCACAACCCCTAACCAAACTAAACAACACAATACGGTAGATGTGAATGAAAGAACCGAAAGAACCCCAAGGCTGGTGGCAACCCCTTTTCCGCCCCGAAATTGAAGCCAAACAGGGAAAACGTGCCCCAAGACAGCACAAATAGCTGAAAGGGAAGCTATTTCAGGGCACAACACCAAAGCAGAACCAACTGGAAGCGAACCTTTAAGGAAATCAGCTAAAAGGGTTAAAAACCCTAATTTTTTACCCCCCAACCGCAAGACATTGGTAGCGCCAATATTGCCAGATCCTGCTTGACGTATATCGTCCATTTTATGAAGGCGCGTCAATATAAGCCCAGAGGGAATGCTTCCCAGCAGGTAAGAAATGAGGCACAAAAAAAACTTCAAAAACATCGCAGAATCGTTTTCCATCAAAAGATTCACTGGCATGCCAATATCCTACCGACAAACTAAATTTTAGCAAATAAAAAATTTATTTTTTTCAATCAGTTCTGCCAGATCGTCCTGCTTTTTTGCGATCGTGGGGATTCAGCAAAATTTTCCGTAACCGAATAGATTTTGGCGTAATTTCAACAGACTCATCTCCTTGAATATACGTAATGGCTTGCTCCAAGGTCATCAACCGCGGTGGCGTAAGGCGCACAGCCTCGTCTTTACCTGCAGCCCGAAAGTTCGTGAGTTGCTTGGCTTTCAAAGGATTGACCTCTAAATCATTCTCTCTGCTATGTTCTCCGATAATCATGCCCTCATAAACTGGAACGTTCCCTCCAATAAACAAGACGCCTCGCTCTTCAAGGTTGAACAAAGCATAATCTGCGGCAACACCCGTGCTATTGGAGATAAGCACACCGTTGCGTCGTTCCTCAATGGGGCCTCTGTGGGGAGCATAGCCGTGGAACAGACGGCTCATCACGCCAGAGCCTCTGGTGTCTGTTAAAAATTCCCCTTGATACCCAATGAGCCCCCGTGAAGGAATGATGAAGCTAAGCCGCACCTTGCCTCCTCCTGAAGGTTTCATCTCCACCATTTCACCACGACGCAGGCTCAATTTCTCAATGACAATACCCGTGTAGGGTTCATCTACATCTACCTGCAATTCTTCAAGGGGTTCTAAATTTTTCCCCGTTTCGGGATCTTTTTGATACAATACCCGTGGACGCATAATCGAAAGCTCAAACCCTTCCCGGCGCATGGTTTCAATCAAAATGCCCAATTGAAGTTCGCCACGCCCTGCCACATCAAACGCATCTTTTTCTGCTGTCTCTGTAACCTGAATCGCCACGTTACCTTCGGCTTCTTGGAGAAGGCGATCACGAATGGCTCGTGAGGTTACTTTAGAGCCTTCTTTCCCTGCAAACGGGCTATCATTAACAGCAAACACGATGGAAAGGGTGGGAGGATCAATGGGAAGCGTCTCAAGGGGCTCTGTTACATCTGGTGCACAGAGGGTGTGGGTGACAGAAGCTTTTTCAAACCCCGCAATGGCGATGATGTCCCCTGTGCGAACCTCCTCTACAGCAACTTTTTCAATGCCCTGGAAACGCATAAGCTTTGTAACGCGGGCTTGTTCTACAGTTTTTCCGTCCAAAGAAAGGGCCTTGAGGGTTTGGTTAACTTTTAAAGTTCCCTCAGCGACGCGACCGATCAAGATCCGTCCCAGATAAGGGTTAACCTCCAGCAACGAAACCAACACCCGCAACGGTGCTTCTTTATTTCCTTGAACTTCAGGAATGCTGCGAACCATTTCCTCAAACAGCGGCGTCAAATTCTCTTGGGCGTCGCCTAGTTCCTTAACTGCCCATCCTTGACGACCTGACGCGTACAAAACGGGGAAATCCATCTGTTCTGGCGAAGCATCCAGGAGGGAAAATAATTCTAAGACCTCTAAATGTACGTCTTCAGAGCGCGCATCTGGGCGGTCAATCTTGTTAACAATCACAATAGGTTTGAGCCCACGCTTCAGAGCTTTAGCCAATACAAATTTTGTTTGGGGCATAACACCTTCTGCAGAATCAACCAGCAAAAGAACGCCGTCAACCATGGATAAGATCCGTTCGACCTCACCACCAAAGTCTGCATGGCCTGGTGTGTCCACAATATTGAGACGATGGCCCTGCCAGAGGATGGAGGTGCATTTAGCCAAAATGGTGATGCCACGCTCTTTTTCAAGATCATTGGAATCCATGATACGTTCACTGACTTGCTGGTGGTCTTGAAACGTACCGCTTTGGCGCAAAAGCGCGTCAACCAAAGTTGTTTTACCATGGTCCACGTGGGCGATGATGGCTAGATTTCTTAAGGATTTCTCAAACGACATGGATTTTTCACTTATCCCAAATTAAAATTTATAACTGTGATATCAATCGCGGGAGTCTTTTGCTCTTGAAAAAGATCCGCCTCTCCCACAAAAAGCCTCATAAGCCTGGGTACCACTGCCCAAGGATACAAAGAAACGGTTAAAACTTCAAGGAGATCTGTGTGCGTGTACGCGTTCATAACATACAAGACTCCCTATTCTTCTGGTAATCCGTTTTGTTTGAGGGCTTCCACGGTCAGCTGAAAGGTATCCCCCGTCTTACGATTTTTCACTTCAACAAAGCCCTGGGCAAGGCCTTTGGGGCCAACGATCATTTGGTAAGGTAGGCCAATTAAATCCATATCTGCGAATTTAGCGCCGGCGCTCACCGCCTCCCGGTCGTCATAGAAAAGCTCGATCCCCTTCTCAGAAAAATGGTGATAAAGTTCTTCACAGACGTTCCGGCACGTTGGATCCTGGGGCTTAATGTTAATCAGCGCTCCGTCAAAAGGTGCAACGGCTTTGGGCCAGATGATCCCCTTTTCATCGTGGAAAGCTTCGATAATGGCCCCCACCAGGCGAGACACGCCAATCCCGTAAGAGCCCATCTCAACGGGGGCCGTCTTTCCTTCGGCGGTGGTAACAAATGCGCCAAGGGGCTCCGCATATTTGGTGCCAAAATAAAAGATGTGTCCTACTTCAATGCCCCGGCCTTGGCGCAGGTGGGCGGGCTGTACAGAGCAATTTTCAGGCACGTGTTTCTCTTGAGTCGCTGCGTAGAGCGTTTCGATTTGCTCCAAAGAAAAAGGAGCTTGGAGCTCTTCAAACTGCGCATCATAATAAAGGGTGCTTTCGCCTGTTTCTGCAAGGATGTGGAACTCGTGGCTTAAATCCCCTCCAATAGGCCCCGTATCGGCCTTTACCGGAATGGCCCGCAACCCGAGGCGATGAAAGGTTTGTAGGTAGGCTTTAAACATGGCGACGTAAGAAGCTTTAGCTGCTTCAGGGGTGAGGTCAAAGGAATAGGTATCCTTCATTAAAAATTCACGCCCCCGCATGACGCCAAAACGAGGGCGAATCTCATCTCGAAATTTCCATTGGATGTTGTAAAGGCGCTTGGGCAGGTCACGGTAACTTTTGACATGCTGTTGGAAGATGTCTGTGATCACTTCTTCCGCCGTGGGGCCATAAAGCATGTCGCGCTCATGCCGATCCTTGAAGCGCAGCATTTCTTTTCCATAATCGTCATAGCGTCCGCTTTTGCGCCAAAGCTCTGCGGGTTGGATGGTGGGCATCAACACTTCCAGGCAACCGGCGCGATTTTGTTCTTCTCGCACAATCTGTTCAATCTTGCGCAACACCTTCAGCCCGAGGGGAAGCCACGCATATACCCCCGCCGTGACCTGGCAGATCAGACCCGCCCGCAACATCAAACGGTGAGAAGCAATTTGAGCCTCACTGGGGATCTCTTTAAGGGTTGGGAAAAAATAGGCTGAGGCACGCATGGAGTAAATTCCTTTCAAATTGGGGTAGGCAAGCAAACATGGGCCCAAACCCTTCTCTTCCTTAGCAAATTTTCTTCTTCTTCTCTAGGGGGTATTTTTAGAAAAACCAAAGCAGCAAGATGATTCCCAGGCAGATGCGATAGATCACGAAAGGCAGAAAAGAACCTTGGCGCAGCCAGCGCATCATCCATGAAATAGCACACAGCCCCGTTATAAAAGCAATGCCGCCCCCCAGAAGGCCTTGTTGCAAGAGGTGGCTATCCCCAGCTTGGATGCATTGATAGGTCTTCAACGTGCCGGCGGCTAAAATGGTAGGGATCGCCATCAGAAAGGAAAAATGAGCCGCTTCGACACGATGGTACCCAAGCCATCTGCCCGCTGTCATGCAGATGCCTGAGCGGCTAACGCCGGGAACCAGCGCGATAACCTGAAAAACTCCCCAGACAAAAGCATGTCCCCAAGAAATTTGGGAAATTTTTCGGGTGTCATATTTTTGGTAACGGTCAACCCCATAGAGCAGCAGGCCAAAGGCGATGCTGGAGCAGGCAATGACTCCAACTCCCCGCAAGAGATGGGCCAGATAGCGGTCGATGAGATAGCCACACAAAACCACAGGAAGCGTTGCTAAGACAAGGTTGAGAAAGAGGTTGCGCTCAGGTGAAGGTTTTTTTTGTAATGTATGGAAAAACCCCAGAAACATTTTCCCAATATCCCGGTAAAAATAGACCATCACAGAACCAAGGGTTCCTAAATGAACGGCCACATCCATGAAAAGGGGGTGCTCTTTCCACCCCATAAGGGCGGGGATCAAGACAAGATGCCCCGAAGAGCTGATGGGAAGAAACTCTGTAATGCCTTGGATCAGCGCGAGAATCACAAGTTGATCAAGGGGCATTACCTCGTCCTTTTTTAAATCTGCTATTTGGCATAAGTCACAAAAAATGTCCTTTAAGATCTTTTTTCCATTGACCCAATCCCAGACATCTTTAAAATGGATCCATAACACATAAGGGGACGATTTTATAGTCAAAAAAATCGCGTTTTTAACCTGTTAGAAGGAAAAAGTGTTGATGAAAATCCTCTACCATATGGTCATTTGTCCGTTTTCTCGTCAGATTCGGCTGATGCTGCAAGAAAAAAAGATAGAAGTTCATTTGATAGAAGAGAAGGCTTGGCAGCTTTCTGAGCGGTTATTGGGCTTAAATCCATCAGGGGTTTTACCGGTCTTGGAGGATAGCATCGACGCTGAAACCAGCTTGGTTGTAGGAGACTATGCCATCTCAGAATATCTGGATGCGCGCTATCCTCAGATCCCTTTGATGGGGGAGGCGCTGTGCGATAAAAACGAAATCAGGCGCCTTTGTCACTGGTTTAATACAAAATTTTACGAAAACGTTACCGTGAATTTGGTGTTTGAAAAAATCCTTAAACGTCAGGCAGGTCATGGAGGACCAGATTCTTCTGCTTTGCGCAGAGGTAGAACCGCCCTCCAGGAACATTTAGGCTATATCGATTGGCTTTGTGATCAGCGCAACTGGCTTGCAGGTTCTTTTTTTTCCATGGCGGATATTGTGGCGGCGACCCACCTGTCCAGCATCGATTATCTGGGGGATGTGCCGTGGGAAAAACATCCTGTTGCGAAAGAATGGTATGCGCGGATTAAGTCTCGCCCAACCTTTAGACCGTTTTTGATGGAGGTTGTTCCGGGCATTACCCCTGCGCCTGATTATCGGAACCTTGACTTCTAGAGAAAAAATGCGTTAGCCTGTACAGCTTGAATCAATTTATTTTTACAAAGAAGGATGTAAAGGAGTTTCGTGCTTAAATTTAAAAAGAATACCTTGTATTTTATTCCCTTAGGGGGTTCTGGCGAGATTGGGATGAACCTCAACCTTTATCAATATAATGGCAAATGGTTGATGGTGGACTTAGGCGTCACCTTTGACGAAAACCCTGGTATAGAAGTTGTCATGCCAGATATCCAGGCCCTTAAGCCTTATGTGAACAAGTTAGTGGGTGTTGTCTTAACCCACGCCCATGAGGACCACATTGGCGCTGTTCCCCATTTGTGGCAACAGTTGAGGTGTCCCCTCTATGCGACGCCTTTCACGGCTGAAATCTTGCGGCATAAGCTTAAAGAGAATCACATTAAGGCCCCGCTGACAGAGATTCCGCTTTCTGGAACCCTGGATTTAGATCCTTTTCACATAACCTTCATTTCCCTCACCCACTCCATTTTGGAACCCAATGCTTTGGCGATTCGAACCCCCGCTGGCACCGTGTTGCATACGGGAGATTGGAAGATCGATCCAGATCCGATGTTAGGGGAGCTTACCGATGAAGAAGCCCTCAAAAAAATTGGGGATGAAGGGGTGTTGGCAATGGTTTGCGACTCCACCAACGTGTTTGAAGAGAATCATTCAGGTTCTGAACGAGATGTGCGTGATAGCTTGCTGGAAGTTGTGAAGCGATTTCCCGAGAGCCGCGTGCTGATCTCGTGTTTTGCGTCCAATGCGGCGCGGCTTGCGACCTGTGCTGCCATTGGAGAAGCCACAGGGCGTTCGGTAGCGCTTGTGGGAAGGTCGTTGGAGCGTGTAGATCAAGCAGCAAGGTCTGCTGGATACTTTCAAAATCTACCGCCGTTTTTAACGGAACATGATCTTTCCAGAATACCCAAGGAAAAAGTACTTCTCGTTTGTACAGGAAGCCAGGGAGAGGCCCGCGCAGCCCTTTCTCGTATTGCACAACAGAAGCATCCCAGGGTTAGGTTGGATGAGGAAGATGCGGTTGTGTTCTCTTCCCGGGTGATCCCTGGGAACGAGAAGGCGATCTTTGCACTGCAAAATCAACTGGCGCGTCAGGGGGTTCATATCGTCACCCACCGAGATACTGATTTTATCCATGTTTCAGGACATCCATCTCGCTCTGAATTAAAGGAGATGTATGGGTGGATTCGTCCCCATATTGCTGTTCCTGTTCACGGGGAAGACCGCCATCTCATCGCCCATGCAGAGCTTGCCCTTGAATTGGGTGTTCCCCATGCATTCCCGCCTCGTAACGGTCAGGTGATAGAGCTGTCTAGGGAAGAAGGTGCCCAGTGTGTGGGAGAGCTCGCTTCAGGGCGGATTGCTCTGGATGGAAAAGCGCTGATTCCCTATTATGGCGTCACGATGCACAACAGGCTTCAGCTGGCTACAAGTGGGTTTATTCAGGCTTCCGTCGCGTTGTCCTCCAGTGGGAAACTCAAGGGAACCCAGGTGGATCTATGGGGACTTGCTGAGCCAGAAGATCACGAAAATCTGCGTATGGATGTGGAAGGCGCGATAGCATCAGCCCTTTCATCGCTGTCGTCATCTGAGCGGTCGAGCAATGGGGTTGTTGCAGAGGTGCTGAAAAAAGCAGCTCGCCAGGCTATTTTCTATAGCCGAGGGAAAAAGCCCATGACCCACGTCCAGATTTTAAGGGTTCATGCTGAGTAATAGAAAACTCCACGTGTGTAATTAACACCATGCGTTTGGTCTTGGTTCACCCTGAAATTCCTCAAAACGTTGGAACGCTCTTGCGTGCTGCGGCTTGTTTAGAATTTGGGGTGGATTTGGTCGAGCCTCTGGGGTTTTTGTGGTCAAATCGATACCTGCGGCGTGCTGGCATGGATTACCTGGATCAAGCTGATTATCAAAAACATGCATCTTTTGAGTTTTACTGGGCCCAAAAGCCTCTTGAAACACGAACCATTGCCCTGGTTCCCCAGGCCACGAAGAGCTATTTAGACGTAGATTACCACCCCGATGATCATTTGTGGGTAGGCTGCGAGAGCAGCGGGTTCCCGCCCCATATCCAAACCCAGGCAACGCTAGAAGTGCAGATACCTATGAAAGGCCAATGCCGTTCTTTGAATATGGCCAGTGCCGCCATGGTGGTGATGGGAGAGGCTCTGCGTCAAACAAAACATCTCCCTTAGAAATTCAGGCGGGTGCCTTTAAGAGGGCTGGCCTTTTTCGCTCGATTTCTCTGCACCTTTTTCCGCTGTAGGAAACCCTAACCGTTGCTTCAGTCTTTCCAGCGGCATATAACCACGAATCATCTCAAGGCCATGGATGAGGGTAGGTGTTGCATCCAATTTCAGAGCATCTACAAGCTTCATGTTGGCGTTATATAAGTCTTTTACTTCTTTCTTTTCCAACGCTTCAGCAAAGGCTTTTTCATCAAGGCCTAGGGTTTTAGCAATTTTCTTCAACCCTGGAAGGTCCAAAGGTGCTTTAGCCTGCTTCATGGCTTCTTGGAATTCAACATATTTCCCCAAAAGCTTAGCCGCTAAAAGCGCTTTGACGGCAATTTCTGACGGTTCTCCCAAAATGGCGACATCATGCACCACAACCCTGATGCGCCCATCTGTTTTTACAAATGCTTTCAAATCTTTAATGGATTCTTGGCAATAGCCACAATAGGGGTCGACAAAAACAGCAAACACTTTCTCTCCCACCTGATTCCCTATCATTGGGAGCGCCTCGTTTTTAAAGATAGCAGCTCCATGGGTTTTAATGAGAGTTTCTGCCATTTCTTTATCTTTGCGTTCTTGTTCAGCAGCCTCAGCTGTAATCAATTTTTCCAGGGCTTGCTTAACCACATGGGGATTAGATTTTATATAAGCTTCGAAATGATTTTCCAGCTCTTTGCGCTGTTCCTGGGTAAAAACCGAATTTTTGTTTACACCTTCGGTTATTGGCAAAGAAAGCGTTGCCTTGGGCTGTTCTCCAAGGGGTTGGCTTTGGCTTGCTGGTGTCTCAGCGGCGTGCCCTAATGAAGTAAGCGTTAAAGCGAGACATCCTAGCGAAAAAAAATAATTTACCGAGATCATGTTCCTGAAGCCCTTTCAAAATTTTATTTAATTATAGTTTTCTCACAGGAATTCTTAAAAAAAAATAAAAAAATTAAAATAAAATCAAGCCGTTAATTTAAAAATGCCCTGGCGTTCATAGGACCAGACCGTCGCAGGAGGAAAATTTCTAAAAACAGTGCCTAAGCGTTGCTGCTTGAGGCGATAATTTTTTGAAGAGACAGAAGAAAAAGGACTGTAGGTAAATTGAAAAATCTTACCCCCTGGCTTTAAAACGTGAAAGCAGCCCTCGATAATATCGTCCCGAATCATGGGAGGAACGCTCATCATGGGGATCCCAGACAAAACCAACGCAATATTTTGATGTAAGTGTTCAGGGAGCAATTGCTTAAGCTGGCACGCATTTCCCCAAATTACATGAACCTTGGGAAAGCGGCGCTTCATATATTCATACAGCTGTTGGTCAACTTCAATGCAGATCAACCGGTGAGGTTCTACCCCTGCTTCTAGGAGCGCTTGGGTAAAGCTACCTGTCCCCGCGCCAATTTCCAGAATATATTCTCTCTCTTGGAGCTGTTCGCGGACCACATGTTGTGCAACAGCTTTGGCTAGCACTTTAGAGCTTGGGAAAAGAGCCCCCAGCTGAAATGGCTTATCTAACCAGCGCTTGAAGAAGAGCACTTTTTCTTGGTAAGCATTGATCTTACAAGAAACTGCACTTGAATAATTATGTAACAGCATCTAACCTCACAAACCCAGTGTACCCATAAAACCAGAGACAAAAATAACCTTGCATTCTGCGCCCCCAACCCTACGCCCCTTATACCTAAAAAAAGCGCTACCTTTCAAGAGAAGATTTCTAAATGGATGTTTTGTTGCACAGATCGCCCACACTTTTTCACCGAAAAATGAGAGCAATTTCTTGACAGAAGCTTGGGGGCAAGCTATCAAAAGAGAATCAGGATCGGCGGAGTAGCTCAGTTGGTTAGAGCGGCGGAATCATAATCCGTAGGTCGGGGGTTCAAATCCCTCCTCCGCTACCACCTGTTGTTAAACATAGCTTTCCCTTCTTTGGTAATACGGTTCAACGGCACGGGATGTGTATGGTCGATTTTTCTAATTTGTTGATGCCCCCTTTGCTTTTTTTCATGCTTGGCTTTGGGATGCGCTTGGTTCGTTCAGAGCTTGAGATTCCTGCCAATTTTGTGAAGGTTATGTCAATCTATTTAATGGTGGGAATTGGCCTTCATGGCGGCATGCAGCTGGGCCAGCATCAGCTTTCCCTCTCTCTCCAGGCAATGTTGGTGGCTTTTGGCGGAGGTGTTGTGCAAACAGTGCTCTCTTATTTGTTGTTGAAGCATGTTTGGCGGTTGGATGCCCTTAACAGCGCAGCCCTGGCAGCCCACTATGGCTCCGTCAGTTTGGCGACCTTTTTAACAGCCGTTGCTTTTCTTAAAAGCCAGCATATCTCTTATGAATCTTACCCTTTTGTGATGCTGGCGATTATGGAATCCCCCGGCATTTTCGTGGGGCTTTTCTTGGCTCAGCATGCCAGGGCCCGCGACAACCTGACAGGAAGCCCTCAAGTTCCTTCCAAAAATCTACATATTTTCTTAGGTTGCCTCAAAAATGATAGCGTCCTGTTACTGATGGGCAGCATGTTGATAGGTTATCTGTGTATGCCCCAGGGAACAGAGTCTTTATTGCCTTTCTATACGGGAATCTTCCAAGGTGTCCTCTCCCTTTTTCTGTTGGCCATGGGGGCAGATGCTGCGCTTTATGCACGGGAGTTTACCAAAGTAGGGCTTCCCCTCGTTTGCTTCGCTATTTTGATGCCGCTTTTGGGAGGGGCCCTCGGGGTTTTGGTGGCCCACTATGTTTTAAATTTTGGGGTTGGAGGCTGTGTTTTGGTTGCGGCCCTTGGAGCCAGCGCTTCTTACATTGCCGTTCCGCCGGCCATGCGCTTGGCGATCCCTGAAGCGCGCACGTCTGTGGCCCTCACCCTCTCTCTAGGCGTCACTTTTCCATTTAATGTGATGTTGGGAATTCCCCTTTATCTCTCCTTCGCGACGTGGTTGTTGCAATAGACCTCTTGTCGAAACTTCCTTTTATGGGCCGATGGGTGCGTCACCAAGGGTTATATCTCGTGCTCAGATCCTCATGTACCTTAAGTACGACTGAAGGTCTTGCGCTCCGTTAGTTCCTTCCCCTCAATTCCCTAAAAGTGGTTTCGAAAGAGGTCTAATAAAATAAAGATCTCTTTAATTTTATGATTTGTTTTTTATTAAGATGTTTTTTTTATTCTAAATATAACATTTAAAAACAACGCGATAAAAATAAGGGAGATACAATCATGGGCCAAAAATACGCTTATATTGTAGGGGGGCTTTTAGCGCTGCACTTGGGAAATAGCGCTTGGTCAAAAGATACGTTTTGCGACACAATGTGTGAAAGTGGTAAAGGGATATGGTGTCAACTGGATTTCATTCACAAAGGATGTCAAGAGAAGTGCGATGCTTCAAAGCTGGCTGCTTGCAATCAACAAAATACGCATGCCAAGACTAATAAAGTGAAGCTGACTCAAGCCTTGGGTGCATTAAAAAATACTTTTTGCAAATTTAGTTGCACTTCAGGCGCTTGTGCTGCAAGCAAGGCCTTTGGAGGGTTGTGTCTAGACGCTTGCCCAAAAGATACTGTTGTAAATTGCAAGAAAGCCTATGAAGGAGCCTTAGAAAAGAAAAAATTAGAAGAAAAACCTCTCCTCATTATAGAAAAAGGCGTCTCACCTGGTCCCCGCATAATTCAGAATATGGGGCCTAATAACATTCCGCCTTACCGAAAGCCGATTCAGAATATGGGGCCTGATAACATTCCGCCTTACCGAAAGCCCTTAGAACCTTTAGACACCAATATGCGTCCCCCACCAACTGTTCCTATCCATGGAATGGGAGCTTCACCTGAAATCGTTTCAGAACAACCCGTGCCAGAAGCTTACAGAACCATTCCAGATCGGAGGATAGATTACTAACCATGAAGCACTCTATTTACGCCGCAGCAGGCTTTATATGCTTAAATTTAGGTCATGTAACAGATGGAAGGGCTGTAAGCATTGTTCAATGTTATACAGAATCATGTCTTCCAGGCTCTCGCATCTATTCTGAGTGCGACAAGCATTTTCCAAAAAGCTATGAAAAATGCCTTGCATATCGTCAAAAAACAGAAGGTCGGACGCCACCTTTCATCCCAGAAAAATCAAAAGGCCAAACACCACCTCTCATCCCAGAGCCGACGTATACGGAGCAATAGCTGGAAGTTTGGCTATTCCTCTTACGAAACACCCGCCCAAAGCCCTCTCATGAAAGAGGGCTTCCAGGCGAATCTCCACTCAAATCAAGCAGCGCTTAATCTTTGGCTTCATCTTCCGCTTCGCTGCGGGCTTTTTCTTGGGCGCGATTCATCGCAGCCCCTAAGATATCACCTAAGCTGGCGCCACTATCTGAGGAACCATAGGTTGCAAGGGCTTGACGATCTTCCTCAATCTCCCGTGCTTTGATGGAGAGGTTGACCTTGCGAGACGTTTTATCAAACGCAATGATTTTTGCGTCTACCTTTTCTCCCACGGCAAAACGAGATGAACGCTGCTCGCTCCGATCCCGTGATAGCTCACCCTTTCGGATAAACCCTGTTGTCGTGCCCCCAGAAAGGGAAACTTCAATGCCGGCTTCCAAAACCTCCAGGACTTCACAGGTCACCACAGCGCCCTTTTTAAACTCACCTAGTTTGGATTCATAAGGGTCTGCTGTAAGTTGTTTCACGCCCAAGCTGATGCGTTCTTTTTCAGCATCAATGTCCAGCACCTTCACTTGGATGGTCACGCCTTTTTGGTAGGTTGCTAAGGCTTCTTCCCCTGGCTTTTCCCATGACAGATCAGAAAGGTGAACCATGCCGTCCACTTCATCCGTCATGCCAACAAAAAGGCCAAATTCCGTAACATTTTTAATCTCACCCTCAAAAACAGTACCAGGCGGATATTTTTCTATGATTTTGCTCCAAGGATTCTCTGTGCACTGCTTGAGGCCTAGAGAAATTCTCCGCTTTGTCATATCAAGATCCAGCACCATCACTTCAACCTCTTGACTGGTGGAAACTATCTTGCTTGGAGAAATGTTTTTCCGGCTCCAGACCATTTCAGAAACGTGAATCAGGCCTTCAATCCCTTCATCAAGTTCTACGAATGCACCGTAATCTGTGACGTTAGTAACCCTTCCTTTGATCCGAGAGCCAATGGGGAAACGTCCTGCGACCTTCTCCCACGGATCTGAATCTAGTTGCTTAAGACCTAAGGAAATTCGTTGGGTTTCCCGGTTAAAACGGACGATCTTCACAGTTACCGTCTGGCCAACTGTTAAAACGTCGCTTGGGTGATTCACCCGTTTCCAAGCAATGTCTGTAACGTGCAAGAGGCCGTCAACGCCACCCAGATCAATGAAGGCGCCGTAATCGGTGATATTCTTCACGATACCTGCAATGACCTGACCTTCTTCAAGGTTTGCTACCAGTTCAGTGCGAGCTTCTGCCCGTGAATCTTCCATAATGCTGCGACGGGAGACCACAATGTTGCTGCGGGCGCGATCCATCTTCAAGATTTGGAAAGGCTGTGTAACACCAATCAATGGGTTTGCATCTTTGATAGGACGAATATCAACCTGGCTGCCAGGCAAGAAGGCAATGGCTCCCCCAAGGTCAACCGTAAATCCACCTTTAACACGATGGGTAATCGTGCCTTCGACATATTGGTTGTCTTTCGAGCAAGCCTCCAGTTGCTGCCAAACAGCTTCACGCTTAGCCTTTTCACGGCTTAGAAGGGCTTGACCGTTTTTGTCTTCGACCTTTTCCAGGTAAACTTCAACTTCATCGCCTACCTTCAGTTGGGCTTCTTGACCTGAGATTGAAAATTCCTTCAGGGGAACGCGTCCCTCAGATTTTAGGCCTACGTCAATCAAGACTTCGTCATTTTCAATGGCGACGATTCGTCCTTTCAGAACATTCCCCTCAATAATATCACGTTGTTTGAGAGAATCTTCCAAAAGTTTTTCAAAATCTTCATCGTTTATCTCAGGATGTGCATTGGCACGTGTCATTGTTTCTATTCCTCTATGATTTTTCTTATGCGGCCGGAAAAATCGCGTTAATGGCGTAACAACCCTTCCCACGTTGAGGCACGACCCAAGATGGGAAAGTTTCATATAGAAGGAAGCGCCTGAAAAATAGATAATTTTCTAAAAAAGCTCCCAGCATCCTCATTCTAAAGATGTTTTTCCTATTATGCAATCTAGGGGCCGCATCTTTTTCAAAAATTAGCGCGATCCTTCTACAAAGTAAACTTTGCAAGCCTTGATATAGTTATACCCTGTCATCACAGTTAAAAAAGCGCTTACCCAAAGGGTATAGATTCCTGCAAAGAAGAGAATAGGTTGAAAAAAATCAGGCAGAGCAACTTCTCGGGAGGCCAAAAGAAGGCCCAAAGAGAGCATTTGAATCCCTGTTTTCCATTTCGAAAAGCGGCTGACAGGGAGGGATGCCTGAAGCGCTGCTAAAAACTCCCTTAATCCCGAAACCATCATCTCACGTGATAAAATAAGCGCAGCTGGAATAATTGAAATCCCCTGAATGGTCTGGGAGTCTGTTAACATCAATAGGGTTACAGCAACCAAAATTTTGTCCGCAACTGGGTCTAGAAATGCCCCTAGTCGTGAGACGTTTTGATAGGTTCTGGCTAAATATCCATCAAAATAGTCAGTTAAGCAGGCGAGCGCAAACAAGCATGCCGTAAGTAAAGAAGAAAGATAAAATGGATAATAGAAGAAAAACATGATCAGCGGAATTGCTGCAATTCTTGAAAACGTCAAAATATTCGGGAGATGGGGGAGGCGATGCACCACGCAAATTACTTTTTTCTAAAATATTAACTATTCTATACATTATGTAGCACTGCTTTGAAAATAATCAAAGATTTTTCTTGCTAAGGTTGAATGAATTCCTGGTATAGCTTGGAGATCTTCTACACTTGCGTGCCGCACAGCTTCCAAAGATCCTAAATAACGTATCAGAAGTTTTTTTCGGGCACTCCCAACCCCTGGAATTTCCTCTAGGCCAGAGTCTCGAATTTTTTTGAGGCGTTTTTGCCTGTGGGCAGAAATACCATAACGGTGTGCTTCGTCCCGCAGCCGTTGCAGGTAATAGAGGACAGGGTCTTTAAAATCCAGCTGAAGCGGCGGGGCGTTTGTTTGGTAAAAGACTTCGTGTCCAGCGTTTCGGTCTGGTCCTTTTGCCATGGCGATCAATGGAATGTTTTGGAGCCCTAACTTTGTAAGAATTTCTTGGGCAGCCGAAAGTTGCCCTTTCCCTCCATCCACAATCAGCAGATCTGGCCATTCAAGCGTTTGCTGTTCTGGGTCTTGTTCTAGGCTTTTTTTAAAACGACGCTCGATAACTTCCCGCATCATTTGAAAATCGTCGCCCACGTTGGTTTGGTGGATTTGAAATTTTCGATAGGCCTGCTTAAGAAAGCCTTCAGGGGTTGCAACAATCATTGCGCCAAAAGCGTGGGTTCCTTGAAGGTGGCTGTTATCATAAACTTCTATCCGCTGGGGAGGACGCTTCAGCCCAAAAACCTTAGCAAGTGTTTCCCCTATTTCCCGTTGAGACTCCTTCTGAGCCAAATGGCGCCCCAGAGCTTCTTCTGCATTATGGAGCGCCTGTTGAACAATTTTCTGTTTAATCCCTTGTTGAGGAACCCGCAGCTTCACTGGGGTAGTTGCCCGAAGGTTCAACGCTTCTTCGAGTAAACCCATTTCTGGAATGCTATGGCTTAACAAAATAACAGGCGGTGGCGTCATCCCTTCATAAAATTGAGCGATAAAGGCTTGAAAAACCGCCAAAGGTTCTTCTTCCTGGTTTTGCTTTGGAAAAAAGGTTTGCGTCCCATAATTTCCGCCATTTCTGAAAAAGAATACCTGAATGCAACAAACGCCTGCTTGACAGGCAAGACCCAACACGTCCCCATCCTTTAAGGCTTGGGTATAGATCGATTGGTGAGCCTGAATTTTCGACAAAGCTTGGATCCTATTCCTCAGCAACGCTGCGCGCTCATAGGCCTTGGCATTACTCGCTATCTCCATTTCTTTCACCAGGGTTGCGTGAACTTCTTTCGATTTCCCCAGCAAAACAGCCCGCGCCTGCTGAACAGTTTGGCGATAGGCTTCAGGCATAACTTTATTCACGCAAGGCGCGCTACACCGCTTGATATGATATTGCAGGCAAGGACGCTTTCGATTCGCAAAGACAGTATCAGGGCAAGAGCGAATCAAAAAGGCTTTGTAGAGGATCGATAAAGTCTCGTGCAGCGCATCGATCGATGCAAAGGGGCCAAAATAATCACCTTTTGCGGGAGTATTTTTCCGACGCTTGATAAGAAATGGCCATGGCCCTTCACTTAGGAAAATGTAGGGAAGGGTTTTACCGTCTCTGAAAAGAATGTTATAGCGTGGCGAAAGTTTTTTGATCAGATTGGTTTCCAAAAGCAAAGCTTCGGCTTCAGTTTGGGTATGGACTATTTCCATTTTATCGGTTTGAGCAACCATTTGCTTGATTCTGCGAGAAAGTTTGTCGGTCTGTGTATAACTCAAGACCCTTCTCTTTAAATTTTTCGCTTTGCCCACATAAAGCACCTCATTTCGAGGGTTTAGCATGCGATAGACCCCAGGGGTTTCAGGCAATAATTTGGCTGTTTCTTGGATGGTTGCAGCGCCTTTTTCAAGGGATTCAGGTAAAGCTTTGGAGGAGGTGTCCATGATGATCATAGAATAAAGAATAAAAAATTTGTCAAGGGTTTTCTAAAAAAAAGATATCCACGGAATCTGTGGATAACTCTGGGGATGAATCATGGTAAAACCTCTTCAAGGAAAGGACAGCTGGCGATTATCTCGTCTCTGCACAAATAAGCATCACTTTTTGAAAAAATAAAAAAGCTAGGTTTTCTCTGATGTTCAAGAGATCATGATTAAAAAAAAAGAATCTTAAAAATTAAAAAACAATTAATATTCAAAGCAATTAACCCTATGCTTTATTTTACTTTGCTCCTGTGCATAATTTAGTCTTTTTGCACCCCAAAACTCCTCTCAAGAATAATTTTTTCTTCGTAGTGCATAAAGTTTTTTGCTTAAAAGCCTTTAATTAGAACTATCTAAAATTTTCAGGGTAGGCTATTGCAAAATTCGTTTTGACAAACGTGAGACGGAATGTAAGACTTGTGGGGAAGTAATAAGAGACCCTTGCCATACAAAAAAGTGAAAAAGGGGTACGAAGTTCGGGAAAGGTTTTTTATGGGTTCGGAGTATTTTCCGAGAGTTTTGCAGGTTATTCCTTCTTTTCAAGCGTCTGGAGGGGTGGAGCGTGGCACGCTTGACATTTCCCAAGCGCTTCTGGAAAGAACAAGCGAAGCGTTCATTCTATCCTCGGGGGGAGACTTAGTCAACGTATTCGAAGCGAAGGGTGGTGTGCACATTGAGCTTCCCGTTCAAAAGAAAAATCCCCTTAAGATGATACAGAATATTGGGAAAATTCAACGAGTTTTGTATGACTTTAAAGTTAATATCGTCCATGCTCGCTCGAGAGCGCCAGCCTGGAGCGCTTATGTTGCAGCTCGCGCCCTTGATATTCCTTTTATAACTACCTACCATGCGCCTTATTCAGCTTCCTCTGCCTTGAAGCGCTATTACAATTCTATCATGGCGCGAGGGGATGCTGTTATCGCTATTTCTTCTTTTGTGAAAGAACATATCTATAAAGAATATCAACATCTGGATTGGTTTGATGGGTCTAAAATTCAGGTCATCCATAGGGGCGTCGATACAGCTTTTTTCAACTTAGACAAAGTTACCCAAGAAAAAGAGGCTGCTTTGCGGGCATCCCTCAACCTTTCAGAACACACGAAGCTGATATTGCTGCCGGGTCGGTTGACGCGTTGGAAAGGACAGTCGCTTCTTTTAGAGGCTTTTGCCGGGTTGCATCAACGTTTCCCGGAGGCAGTATTAGTTTTTGCGGGAAATCCCCAGGGGCGTGACGCTTACGTGAGAGAGCTCAAACAACAGGCTGCTCAGCTGGGGCTCTCTGAAAAACTAAGGTTGTTGCCCCACATAGACGATCTCCCAACGTTGTATAAGCTTGCTTACGCTGTTGTTTCTGCTTCAACAGAGCCGGAAGGCTTTGGCCGTATTATAGCGGAAGCTGGAGCCATGGAGCGTCCAGTAATTGCTGCAGACCATGGCGCTTCAAAAGAGATTGTCATTCCTGAAGAAACAGGGTTTTTATTTCAGTCTGGCCAGATTGGAAGCCTCTCAAGCGCCCTTGAACAAGTTTTAACTTTAAACAAAAGCGCTTACAAAGTCATGGGAAAGCAAGCCAAAAAAAGAATTTTGGCTCACTTTTCCCAAGACCATTTTTGTAATGAAACCCTTCGCCTCTATGAAAAAATCAGCGATCAGAAGCGTTCTGTTTAGGGAACTTGAAAGCCTTGATGGCCGTTCAGAGGCTTAGAACCAAAGAATGTGTCATAGTGGTTTTCTTTTGAAGTTGGACGGGGTGGTACTTGAGGGGAATTTGCGTATGCGTCACTGGGGCTTATGCTTTTGGGCATAGGATGCATTTCTAAATACGTGCTCGCAGCTCCTGAATAGCCGCTATCCGTAGAGCCAAAATAGCTGTCAGAAAAAAGATCTTGAGGAGATTCTCCAATCTCTATGTATGTAGGTGGCCTGGGGTGTTCATCTGAGAGACGTAAAGTACTAGCGGAAAAAACGCGGGGTGGTTCGTATTCTGTTTCTGCCTTTGCTATCACTGCTCCGTCGGCAGGTTCTCTTAGCATATCTTGGCTTCCCTGTCTCACGAGGCTTCTAGATTCTTGCAGGGAGTTTGAAGCGTAGCTTACACTGGGAGGACTATTTTTTTTGTCCCTTTGTCCCCTGTTAGAGTGCTTCTGATTTCCAAAGAATTTTTTTAATAGGCAAATAATGCTAACAACAACAGCCATGCCGCCAACAGCCACGCCACCAAAAACGGCAGCTGCGCCAATGCCTATATCTTTGAAATTATAGTCACTGCTGCTTGCTGCTGGAAGTTGCCTCTGAATGGGAGGTAACATGGGAGCTCCTGTGCTGCTGTAGCTGATGCTTAAGTTCGGTTCAGGATTTAAAGAAAGTGCAGACAAAAAAGGCTCTGTTGTCGGTGCTATTGCTAGCTCTTCGGGGAAATAATTTTTGACAACGCTCCCTTCAAAAAGGCTCTTTAAAAAATGCGTTGCCTCATTTCCAAGTTGAGCGAGTTGATTACCCGACTCTGTTCTAAGTTCGATATAATCATCCTGGTCTTGCAACGCAAAAAGTGTTTTTTCTTGATTGTAGAAGGCAAGCAAGTGAGGGCCTGAGATTTTTGCATTGTATTTATGAAAATCAAGTCGATTGTGACCAAGGGAAGCCTTGAATATTCCCTTGTTTTTATCTCCCTCTATATTTGACAAAAGATTAACAAAACCGTAAATCCCTCCCTCAGGAAGTACAACATGTTGTTTATTTCTGGAATTAAAAAATTCAAAAAATCTCTTTTCCGTTGTTTTTTTTGCAAATGTTTCGAGGGTTCCCGCTTCATTTCTGTCACCGAGTCCAAAGAGGGATGCACCCCCCAATTGGGTCTGGTAGATTATACAAGATCCTCCTGAAGGCACAGCTGATGCAAAAAAATTACGTTCTTGACTTTCAACTTGATATTGAAAATCCTTTAACGATGAAGCCATAGAACCATAATCAGCTTCAATTTCACCTGACGAGAGTATGCTAATTCTGGGAACGGGGAGTATGTAAGCATGGGTTGCTCCTGGAGAAGTAAAATATTTTTTTAACTCCTCTTGGGAATGTTGCTTTGTGTCACAGTCTTTTTTTGCGGATCTCCTGGCCCTGACTGTTCTTTTCCCCCATCCAAGCTTACGAGCAGTGTGCATGCTCTGCTCCAGTGCGTTTGCTGCTTGACTCACGCTTCCTTCTATTTCTTGAGCTAAAGACTGTGGATTAGTATTAACAGACTGCGGGCCAGCATACATCTTTCCTATTTCTGTGTTTTCTAATGCTGCGCCAAGAGTTGAAACATCAAAAATTCCATAAACCGGCAGACTGTTGAAGCAACAACTTGCAATGATTAAAGAAGATACTATTTTCTTTGACACTATTTATTCCCTTATTTTAATTAACAAAAAACAATCCAAATGAATATAAGTAAATAAAGAATGAATTAAAAATGAATCCTATAGCCATTTGATAGCTTTTGTTTTTATCCAAAAGAGATATATTTTTTACAGCTTGATATAGAGCTAGCGTGGGTCAGCTGTAAAGGTGAACCTATGGAGGGCCCAGTGATTGTTGGCAGACCATGGCGCTTTAAAAGAGATTGTCGCTCCTAAAGAAACAGGAGTTTTATTCCAGTCCGGCCAGGTTGGAAGCTTTTTAAGTGCGCTTGAATAAGTTCTAATTTTAAGTAAGAGCACTAAGCCATGGGAAAGAAAGCCAAAAAAGAGTTTTGACTCACTTTTCCCAAGACCATTTTTGTAATGAAATTCTTCGCTTTTACGAAAAAATCAGTGAGCAGAAGCGTTCGGTTTAATTTGCTGTAACAGCCGAAGTTTGCCCTGTTAAAAAGTTTTCCTCTAATTTTACGTTTGCATATTCATTCCTAACTGGAACAGCTGGACTTTTAAGTGTATCATAGAGTTTTCGCGTCACCTCTTTAGGTTTCACTTCTTCATAATTTGGATACGCTGTCTTTGTCGCAGATTTCATCTCTAGGTAATGGGGATCATGGTCAGAGCTCCCAGAAGATTTTGCCGCTGGATAATCCGGATCATGTTCAGAGCTTTCGGAACTTGGATTTTCTATTAAATGGGAAAACCTTGTTTGGCCTCCACCCACAGCGTAGCTCCATATTTTAGGCATAGATGTGGGGGTAGGGTCTGAAATTAAACTGACCGTTGCCTTAGGAGAAACGCCATTTTTAAATTTACAACTTAATTTTTTCGACTCAGGAGCCTTCTTTTTGCACGCTTCAGTCACAAGAACTGTTGCTACAGCGCCAACAGCAACTCCAGCAATTCCAATCCCAGTTATTTTTGCAACATCTGAATTTAAAAACTCATACCAGGAAGGAACATCTGGTACGAAAGAGGTATCAGCATCCTCAGCAAGACAATATCCTCTCATCAGTCTACTGCCCAGCTCTTCTATTTGATGAAGCTCATTTCCAGCAGTTCTTTGCAGAAAGAAACTAGTATTGGCGGATCGCATATAAAAGGTAGTAAAATTTTGATTGCAAACTGCAGATATTCCAAAAGGAAAACGCTTTTCGAGTGCTTGGTAATCATCAAAATTAAGCAGCGTTTTACCAAGATAAGTACCAAATTTTCGATCTACAGGGTCAAATTGAAGATTGGGCTGAAGTGTAAGATAAGAAAAGGTTTTTCTTTTAGCAAAGGCCATAAAATTTTTCTCAGAGGTGGTGAGGTTTTTTGCCTTAACACAATCAAAAACGCGTTGCTTGATTTCATCTCTTAGCCTTGTTTCCAAATTTTTAAGTGACTTCTCAGGAAATTCATGAAGGCACGTTGGAGGAAGGCCCAAAGTCCCGAAGCTCGCTTTTACGATTTTTTTTGAATCTGTATGAACATCAAAAAAATCAAAAAAATTAATAGAATCTATATCTGCATTGCAAGATCTATTTTGTGGAGCTGCTTCACTTGTTCTCAAGAGAGACAGGAAGATAAGACCTGCTAGAAGCATCTTAAGATTTGTAGACCCTGAAATGTTGGCTCGCTTTTGATTCGAAAAATTTATTTTTTGTTCCTCTAAAAGATTTCCAAAACTTTCTTGTATGTGTTGTCTTAAATCTATGCTTTTTTTAAAAAAATCGGAATCTATATCTGCATTATTTGGTCTACCATGTGGAGCTGCTTTAGTTTTCAAAGGAGATGGGAAATCAAGGCCTGCTAAGAGGACCCTATGATCCATAGTTTCTGAAGCATTGATTCGCCTTTGATTTGAAAAATCTATTTCTTGTTTTTCTAAAAAATTTGATCTCTTTGCTTGTGTTTTTCGGTGCTGTTTTTGCTCCCCTAAAGAAAAATTTTTGCCCGCATAAACCGGCAGACTGTTGAAGCAACAACTTGCAATGATTAAAGAAGATACTATTTTTTTTGACACTATTTATTCCCTTATTTTTAACTAAAAAAAACAACCAAAGTGAATATAAGCAAATAAAGAATGAATGAAAAATGAATCCTATAGCCGTTTGATAGCTTTTGTTTTTATCCAAAAGAGACATATTTTTTACAGCTTGATATAGAGCTAGCGTGGGTCAGTTGTGAAGGTTTGATAAAGCTGGAGGGCGTGTTGCCGTGCTTTATCGTGGGTAACAAAGGGAAAAGGATAGGTTTTTCCCAGCTCAATGCCTGATTGGGCCAGAAGAAAAGAGGGGGCTTCGAAAGGCCTGTGAACCCACGGGGCAGGCAGGTCTTTTAATTCTGGGACAAATGTTTTGATATAACGACCTTCAGGGTCAAATTTCTCTCCTTGGGAAAGGGGGTTGAAGATGCGTATATAGGGGGCTGCATCTGCCCCGCAGCCCGCCACCCATTGCCAATTGGCGGGGTTGCTTGCAGGGTCTGCATCCACAAGGGTGTCCCAAAACCATGCTTCACCTTGCTGCCAAGGGATGCGTAGATGTTTAACCAAAAAAGAAGCCGTGATCATCCGCACCCTGTTGTGCATCCACCCCAGCTTCCAAAGCTGACGCATGCCTGCATCCACCAAGGGATAACCCGTTTGACCTGTTTGCCATTTTTCTAACCAGGCTGCATTTTCTTCCCAGGGAAATTGTTCGAATTTACGCCGGAAAGGATGGGTTTTGAGGGAAGGAAACTGGTGCAACAGGTGATAGGAAAAATCTCGCCACCCTAGTTCTTTCAAGAATGTTTCAAAGCCGTCAAATGTAAAATTTGTCTGGAGTGAAGCCTTGCGGGTCTCAGCATAAAGGCGATGGATGCTGATCTGCCCCAGGTGAAGGTAGGGTGACAGAAAAGAGGTTCCTGCCAGATGAGGTATATCTCTATCCCTTTGATACGTTTCAACGGGTTTTTGTAAAAAATTTCTGAAGTGCTTGTGAGCAGCTGCTTCACCCACTTCCCAAAATGCGCCCAAGGAGCCTGCCCAAGCAGGTTCCTGAAAAAGCGTCGTCGAGTTCACGCTTTCTAGATCACCTTGATGGGTGTAAGGGAAAATGGCTTTAGGGGCCTCAGCCAAAAAAGGTGTTTGAAAGCTTAAGCGCCGCTCCAACGCTTTCCAAAAAGGTGTGAAAATTTGATAGGGCTTCCCTTGCTGATTCACAATTTCCCAAGGCTCTGCCAATAAAAAACCTGGGTAAGTCTTGACACAACAGCCTTGTTTTTCAAAATGCTGTTGAATCAGCTTGTCTTGCTGCTGCCCGGCTGGGGTATAGCGTCGGTGAAAAAAAAGATGCTTGGCTTGTGTTTGCTCCATAAGCTGAGCCAGGTGTTGAAGGCTGTCCCCTTGTCGGATGATCAGCCTGATTCCCAGATGGGCCAATTGGTTTTCTAAATCTTGAAGGGCATGGAAACGCCACCACTGTGAAGCAGCCCCTATGGGAAACCCAGGGTCTTCAATAAACACAGCAAGAACAGGACATTTTGTGCGACAAGCCTCTTGCAAGGCTTGGTGATCCTGGAGGCGAAGGTCTTGGCGAAACCAAAGGAGAATGGGAGAAATTTCCATAACAAATCCTATCTTTCCAAACGTTAGATTGGGATCTAATGCGTCAGAGCGTCTCGCTGAAAAATGTTGGATGCACCAGCTGGGGATATTCAGCGAGATAGGTGGGTAGGTCTTGTTTTTGTGCTCGAAGTAAGTTGCCTGTATTCCCCGTTAGAACGAGGAGTGTATCAATGTGAAATTGCACCCCGCCTAAAACGTCTGTTTCCAGCGTATCTCCAATCATCACCATCTTTGATTTTTCAAACATTATTTCAGGGAACACCAGAGGAAGCTGTTCATAGATCGCTAAATGGGGCTTTCCAGCAAAGATGACCTCGCCTCCTTGCTCTTGGATATAGGCTGCGATGGTTCCAGCGCATCGGTGAGTTTTGGGGCCATGCATGGCAATCATGTCAGGGTTTGCACACAAAACCGGAATCTTTTTCTCAACTAAGGTTTTGATGATGGGGTCAAATTCGTGGATATCCTCTTCTTCCTCCAAAAAAGCCGTGAGCAACATCAAAGAAGCGTCTGCAACATCATCCACCAGATGCAGCTCTAAATTTTGGGTCAGCTCAAGATTTCGGGAAGCTCCTAAGTGGAAAATAGGTTGATTTTTAAAAGCGTTAGTCAGTAGAAAACGGGTTAAATCCCCCGACGTAAAAACAAAAAAACCTGGATTTAATCCGTAACGCAACAGGCTTTGGGAAACGAGTTGCTGGGGCCTGGGGTTATTTGAGATAAAAATGATGGTTTTTTGCTGAAGCAACAGCTGATTGAGGGCATGAACAGCTTCTGGGTGGGGGGCTATGCCATCATGGACAACGCCCACCACATCAACCAAAAAAATCTGGTAGCGGGAGGCTATATTTTCTAACGAAGGAACAAGCTGAAGCAGAGAAGAAAATGACGTCATAACACAAATTACCTAATCTAACTAACCAACGGCGCGACAAAACCTACTCTCTGCCATTCTTAACACCACGTCAAGGGTGATTTTTAGATAAATTCAATGGGTTCGAAACGCTGAAAATTGAAGAAGTTCTCGTAAAAGCTGAGCCTCTTTCCCGAAAAGGGTGAGCGCATCAAGGGCGTGTTTTACGCACCTGTCTCTTGCCTCATGTGTTTCAACCTCCCCCACCAAAGTGGGCCAGGTAACCGATATATGGGCGTGTTGTTTTCCTGTTTGAGACACTGAAGCTAATTCCAGCAGGTCATCTGCCATTTGAAAAACAAGCGCCAGGTTATCGCTGTAAACCTGGAGGGCTTGGCGCTGTTCAGGAGAAGCATCTCCCAAAAGCGCTGTTGCTTGAAGACAATAAGAGAAAAGCGTGCCTGTTTTGAGGATCTGAATTTTTCGCAATTGCTCAGGTGTTGTGTCGGAAAGCGTTGCACAGATATCTAAGACTTGCCCTGCTACAAGCCCTTCAGAGCCGATCAATTGCGCCAATAAGCGGCAAAGCTCAAGTCTTTTTTCAGGAAAAGGGCTGGTGTGTGGGGTTGTGATAATTTCAAAAGCCAAAGGGATCAAGGCATCCCCGGCCAAGATCGCCAAAGCTTCTGAAAAAGCTTTATGGACGCAGGGCCTTCCCCTGCGCATATCCGCATCATCCATTGCGGGAAGGTCATCATGAATTAAAGAATAAGCATGAATCACCTCAACAGAAGCGGCAACCCGAAGAAGCTGCGACGCTGGAAGGCGAAACAGCTCCCCAGCTCCAAAAACAAGTAATGGCCTAAAGCACTTGCCAGGTCCAAGAACGGCATAAGCCATGACCTCTCTCAGCGAACTGGGGCCTTGAAGTGCCTCCAACAGCTCCTTCAAAAACCCCCGGACAGATTTTTCTACCTCCCGTTGCGCTTCTTGAAGCAAAGGGCTCACGCAGTTCCCCCACGCAATGCCATATCAAACGGTTGAAGGTCTAGCTGATCATCTTGGGCAATATTGATTTGAGAAACCCGCAGCCTTGCTTTTTTCAACTCTCCCTCACAAAAATGCTTGAGACTTGCTCCTTTTTCATAAGCCAGAATAGCCTCTTCCAACGTTGTTTGAGGGTTCTCCATCAAATTGATGAGTTCCTCCATCTCGTGTAGAGCTTTCTCAAATGTCATCGAAACAAAATCATACATCAGCACAGATCCTCATGAGTAAATAGTACAGGGTTAGGGGTGAAGAAGCTTGGCTATCAAAGCCCCGCTAGGGCTCGCACTTTAAGAAGCAAGGGGTAAAAGACACCACGAAAAATTTTAGGCGTAATGTAATCAACCCAAGCTCACAGCGATCAGAAAAAAAAGCAACGCAGCGCCTTGAAAAAGAACTCTCAAGCGCATCAGTATTTGCCCCTTGGCGGAAGCCTCTGGGGAACTACGTCCAAAAAGAAAAAGCCCCCCAACGAGGGAAGCCAAAACCAAAATCATTGCGGTTAGCATAAAACAAAAAGACACCGCCTCAACAACCTCTTTTAGAGTAAGATAGTCTCATTCTAGTTGATTTTTTTTAAAAAAGCTAGTCCAGATACAGGCGGTAAACTCGCACAAGTCACCAAGCCAGATAAATTAAGTGCTTACGGGGCTCCTGCAAGCTAGTTTCTTTCACCTTTTTAATAGATCTCTTGCAACAGTAAGTCCGGTGTCAAATTCCTATGAAGCTTGATAAAGTTGACGCAATCAATAGACCTCTTTCGAAACCACTTTTAGGGAACTGAGGGGCGGAACTAACGGAGCGCAAGACCGGAGTGTACTTAGGGTACATGAGGATCTGAGCACCGGAGTGACGCACCCATCGGCCCATAAAAGGAAGTTTCGAAAGAGGTCTATTCTTTTTTTTGCGTCTTCATGCCTTAAAGCGCCTACCTCAATCTTCTGTCGTTTTTTACTTTCTCTAAAGCTATGCATTGTCAACGAGCGCGTGAAAGTAACTCAACCTATGAATCCCCAAAAACATACGTCGAATTTAATAATTTTTCAGCGCTCGTGACAACAACAAAAGCTTTAACCAAGATAACTAAAGGCATGCTGCCAAATCACTTCTACACGAGAAGGCTTTTTAAAAATAATCTTAGTTGATGAGTGTTTTTAATTGCTTTCCAGGTCTAAACTTAGGAACTTTTGCAGCTTTGATTTTGATTTTCTCGCCGGTCCGGGGGTTACGTCCCTCAGACTCTTTACGATGCGTGGCGAGGAAAGTTCCAAAACCAACCAAGCGAACATCGTCATTTCTTTTAAGTACGTCTGTAACAACGTTAATAAAAGCGTCAATAACGCTTCGTGTATCTGTTTTAGATATCCCAGCAGCATTTGCAACTTCTGTAACTAAATCTTCTTTATTCACGGCCATGATCCTTTTCATTATTTCCTTTAATTATCTTCCAAGTGGAAAAAGGCCAATTATCCAAACTTTTCCCACGGCCTATTCCCAAGAACGGCCTTTTTCTGCATACTAGCGATGAAAGTTAATCCACGTCAATCCCATCGTTAGGGGTTTTTTTATTTTTTTTCTTAAAAAGAGTTTTATGTTTTCACCACCCCTCCTTTCCAGCCTGCCTTTTTCTTCAGAAATCCTCATAATTTTGACGTTTTTAATCTCAAATATAGCCTTGCTTCTCGCTTTTAGGTTATGGGGGTCGTTTGGGATTATTGCCTATGGCGTGGTTGCCATCATCGCCGCAACGCTCCAAGTTTTAAAAATTTCTCCTTGTGATTATTTTCCTGAGCCCGTTGCCCTGGGGACCATTGTGTTCAGTTCCCTCTATTTATGCAGTGATATATTGACTGAATTTTATGGAGTTGAAAAAGCCAAGAAAGCCATCTGGATTCATTTTGGTGCTTTGATTCTTTTTATGGTTTGGATGTTGATAACAGTGGCGCATCCAAAAGCCCCAACCCCCTGCCAAGCAGGGATACAGGACGCTATGGAAAAAATCTTCTTGCCAGTGCCTTCCCTTGTTGCAGCAAGCCTGCTGGCTTATATGATGAGCCAGTATAATGATATTTGGATTTTTGCAGCGCTTAAGCGTTTGACAAAAGGCCAGCACCTGTGGTTCCGCACAAGCCTTTCAAATCTTGTGTCTGGATTTGTGGATCACGTTATCTTCAGCCTCCTAGCCTGGGTGGTTTTTGCTTCCACACCCATGGGCTGGAATACCCTTTGGTGGAGCTATATTTTAGGCGCTTACACCATCAGGGCTCTGATCTTACTCTTGCATACCCCTATGATGTACATAGCCCGGCGTTTCCGCCCAACCGCGCTTTAAAAAATATTCCTCAATCTGGTAAAAACCTAATGGGTCGTAGGAGACGGCTCTATAGCAGATGATTCGCCTCCTGGTGAAACGTTTGCCACAAGATGGTCCCCCAGATTTTCGTCTATCCACTCAATTGGCGTGAATTTACGAACCAGGGCATGCTCCAACACTTCATCCACTTTAGCAACGGGGATAATCTGCAAGCCTTTTTTCACGTTTTCTGGGATTTCTTCAAGATCTTTTAGGTTTTCTTCTGGGATCAAGACTTCTTTGATGCCTCCACGGTGGGCCGCTAACAGTTTCTCTTTTAAGCCACCAATGGGAAGTACGCGCCCTCGCAGGCTGATCTCTCCCGTCATAGCCACGTTCCCCTTAACGGGAATACCGGTCAAAACTGAAACAATAGACGTACACATAGCAACACCGGCTGAAGGTCCGTCTTTCGGCGTCGCCCCTTCAGGCACGTGAACGTGAATATCTTTTTTCTCAAATAAAGTGGGCTTGATGCCATAGGCCGCAGCCCGGGAACGTACAAAGCTAGATGCTGCCTGAATAGACTCCTGCATCACCTCTCCCAGCTTACCCGTCGTCATGATCTTGCCCTTCCCAGGAAGCATCACCGCCTCAATAGAAAGAAGCTCCCCCCCCACCTCTGTCCAGGCAAGGCCTGTGGTAATGCCCAGCAAATCTGTAAGGTCTGCTTCCTCAAAACGATATCGAGGGATGCCTGCATATTTCTCAAGATTTGTCTTGGTCAATTTGAGGTGATCTACCTTCTTCAGCACAATGCTTTTAACCGCTTTTCTAGAAAGGCTTGCAATCTCACGTTCTAGGTTTCGAACACCTGATTCGCGGCAATATTTGCGAATCAGGATTCTTAGACCTTCTTCACTGATAGAAAATTCATCTTCCTTCAGCCCATGAAGCTCCCGCTGTTTAGGGACCAAGTGACGCTGAGCAATCACAACCTTTTCATCTTCTGTATAACCAGAGATGCGAATAATCTCCATCCGGTCTAAAAGCGGGAGCGGCATATTCAAACTATTAGCCGTGGTCACGAACAAGACATCTGAGAGATCATAGTCTACCTCTAAATAGTGATCATTAAACGCGGTGTTTTGTTCCGGGTCCAGTACCTCCAACAACGCCGAAGAAGGGTCCCCACGCCAGTCCGAACCCATTTTATCAATCTCATCTAGCAAGAAAAGAGGGTTAGAAGACTTCGATTTCCGCATGCCTTGGACAATTTTGCCCGGCATTGAGCCAATGTACGTCCGGCGGTGTCCTCGAATCTCAGATTCGTCGCGCAACCCGCCCACGGAAATGCGCACAAATTGGCGCCCGGTGGCTTTAGCAATAGACTTTCCAAGGGATGTTTTTCCCACGCCTGGAGGCCCTACTAAACATAAAATGGGCCCCTTCACCTTATCAACACGGGTCTGAACAGCCAAAAATTCTAAAATGCGTTCTTTAACTTTCTCAAGGCCGTAGTGGTCTTCGTTCAAAATAGCTTCAGCTTTTGAGAGATTTTTGCGAACTTTTGTTCGGCTATCCCAAGGAATGGAAAGCAACCAATCTAAATAATTCCGAACCACTGTCGCTTCTGCCGCAATGGGGTTCATATTTTTAAGCTTTTTGAGCTCAGATTTCGCGCGCTCTTTGGCTTCCTTGGAAAGCTTCGTCTTTTCGATCCGCTCCTCCAGCTCCCGCAACTCATCCCGAGCTTCGTCAGATTCTCCAAGCTCTTTTTGAATCGCCTTCAGCTGCTCTGTCAGGTAATACTCTCGCTGATTCTGCTCAACCTGGTTACGAATCCTGTTCTGAATGCGTTTTTCCGCTTTGAATAGTTCAATCTCAGTATTGATATAACCTATGATTAACTCAATCCGCTGAGAAACCTTAAGTTTTTCCAAAATATTCTGCTTCAGATCAA
>JBOFKH010000254.1:0-1582 GCA_051657225.1 Alphaproteobacteria bacterium | reverse complement strand
TCAAAGAATTTCGCGGAGGAATTTACCTTTATACTCTAGATACTCAAACTCCTACTCAAGAGGTTTTAGACCTCATATTAGAAGATGCGTACGCAAAATCTGAAACTATGTGCTATTTTATTCCTTCATTAAACCTTGAATCCCTTAGCCTATCTCTGTTTAAGGGAGCAAATTTCTTTGGAGATTTTGAAAGAGATGATATTTTTCTTTCTCAAAAAATAAAACAGAAGAATTTTGGGGCGTTTTATGACTTCCAGAAGCAAGGCACCCTTTTATATGCACTAACATATACCTTCCCTGAAGTGGGGCTGACAATAAATTCTTTTTCAAAAGTTGAAAATTCTTCTTTCTATGGAGAAAACAACGAGGCAAAGGCACGACAAGATAGGCTAGATGGATGGTCGTTTTTTTTTAAAGCAATTGACAAAACATACCTCTTTTCTCTGATGATATCAGGCTTTGAAGGAGTTTTTTTTTACCAAGATAAAATAGTGGAATATTTTGTAAAGCTTGGCGCAGCCTCATCTATTGGTGAATTCTATAATCAAGTAAGTCTTGATTCACTTCGAAGTTCTATTTTAAGACAACTTTCATATTTAAATGAAAATAATGTAATTGGAAGCAGATTTGACTGTGCAGTTCCTCCTACGGAAAATCAAAATTTGCAAAGCCAAGCCGTTAACAACGTGCAAGTCAGCTACGAATACCTAGGGGTGATTCGTTATATTAACATAATTCTAGAAGGGGTAATTTAAATGTGGGACAAAAAAGGTAGAATGAGCCATAACTCAATTTCTCTTGAGATTGCAGGTAAGAAGTATTTTGCAAAATTTGACACAGGGGGGACTATCGTCTTCTCGACAACCGCAGAGGCGACATCAGGAGGGGGAAGAGCTTTCGCGGGCGTAAATTCTCCCGATTCGATCGAAGGTACTATATACGGCTTAAAGTCTGAAATGCAGTCTCTTTTAGAGGTTTTTAAAGAAAATTGGCTTTCAGAAAAAGCAGGCGCGGGCATGTTTGCAATTATTAATCAAGTCAATAATGATGGTATTTCAAGCTATGAATATAAGTATCAAAACGCACATTTTTCAGCCGAGCCTTATCTAGATGGAGGAAGCGAAATTGGGGATCGGAGAGCCCTTGTTATCAAGCTTTCTTTAAACAAGAAGCTAGAAACCATCTTTAGAGAGGTTTAATTTGAAATTCGACGATTTAAAATTCTCTCTCAGGGGAGAGGGAATCCAAAAAATTGACTCTGGTTTTTTTCTTCTGCAAGGCTTGAGACATATTTTAAATTTATATGGAACTCGCAAAAATTTCCACTCAAAGCTTGAAGGAATTCCTTTTGGTTTCTACGTTTTAGAGATTTTGGATGGAAAAAAATTCGTGGAAAAACTCGCAAAGTCAATTGCGATAGAGAGTTCTTCGATTGGAAAAATGTCGCTAGAAGATTTTTTAAACTCAGGAGATTTCGAAACCTCTGAGATTTTTGAAATTATCTATCGTGTAATTTTGTGGATAGAAAATACCGTTGAGAACTTGGAAATCAGACCTCGTCTAATGAACGAAGAGTCAAAAC
>JBOFKH010000253.1:0-1153 GCA_051657225.1 Alphaproteobacteria bacterium | reverse complement strand
ATTGTCCTGATTGGGACAATGGATGTCCTATTTGGGACAATCGTAGATTTAGCTCATTTTCGCACAAAACAAACCGATTGGCTCGGTCTGTGCCTTGCGCCTTCTCTTTTTTCTGGGTTGCTTCCACCAAGCCTTTTTCTTGGAGATACTTACTGGCCACCACAATCTGGTTCTTGGAAAAAATACCCATCAGGCCCGCTTGCAACTGCTTCTGGGTGTGCCGTTGAACGACCTGATTTTCACCAGCCAGGGATTCACCAGAGGAATCCGTTTTTTTGCGGCAGTGCCAGTAGGTAAAAAAGTTTAGTAGCGCAGCGGCGCAAACGTTGCCTTCGCACATGGTGACAAACGATTGCCGAATAATGCACATCTGGTCTTGTGCAGGCAAATCAAAGCAAGTGATGGTCATAGACTAAGTTTTTTTGGGTTAAACACAGGTGGTTAGGGAGTAAGCCTACGCCGCTTCCGCTGGGTCTTCAAAAGCGTTCGGTAAAGCGGTGCGCGGGTCTTCCATTTGGTCATACGCCGCCAGTTCCGCCAATCGGTCTTTGAAAATCTGGCGAAACAGCATTAGGCTTTGTTTCTGCTTGCGCAGCACTACTAATCGCTTACTGGATTCGGAGCCGACCGCTTTGCCGGGCTTGCTTGCTTGGGAGTAGGTGGTATCAAGGAGTTCTTTTTCAACGGAAAGAAGGCTTACTTCGGTGAAGTGGAGCATGTCGGCAAGCGCAGAGGTGTCTTGCTGGTAGAAAACGTGGATGGAGGTCTCGGCCATAGGCGTATTGAGGTTAATGTCAATAGAATGATATGTTGTACTGCTGCATTGCCAGTTGCTTGATAGCCTCGGTGTCCTTGCCTTCTGAGAGAACCATCCACTCACGGGCAGCTTTGGCTCCGTGGCTGCGGATGTTCACCTCCAAGCATGAATGTATCTTTTGCCTAAGCTGTTCGGCAGTTGGATACATTTGCGTGGCAATGCTTATTTTAGCCTTCTCAGCGGGCTTTTTAGGTGTTTTTACGGCTGGTTTTTTCAGGGGCATGGCTTGGAAGCAAAAAGAAAAACCTCTGCGATAACCCGGCTTTGAGGAGCCTTTCATCCCTGTTCTGAGCAGGGATAGGTTAATCACAGAGGTTTTTGCCTCGGAAGTTTCTT
>JBOFKH010000252.1:0-9767 GCA_051657225.1 Alphaproteobacteria bacterium | reverse complement strand
AGCTTCCCAGGGCTTTGCTGAAGGTACCCATGATCACATGGGGGACAGACCTTAAGGATAGGGTGGTGGAGAGGCCATAGCCTCGAGGGCCTAGCAGCCCCGTGCCGTGGGCCTCATCAAGGTACAAAAAGGCGTTGAACGCTTCTGCAAGACCCACCAATTTTTCTAGTTCAACAACATCCCCATCCATGCCAAAAAGCGTTTCGGTCACGATAAATTTTGTGCGGGGGTCTTGTTGAAAATCTACCAGCAGTTGACGCAAATGGTTGAGGTCTTGGTGGTGGTATCGCACCAGGTGTGCTTTGCTCAAAAAAGCTGCCTGATACAAGCTGGCATGGTTGAGCTTGTCAAAGAAGAGAATAGGTTGGTGGCCTAAAACTGAAGGATCACACAAAGAAGCAAGAACCGTGAGGTTGGCCTGATAGCCAGAATTAAAAATAAGCGCGGCTTCAGTCTGTTTATCTTGGGCAATTCGAGTTTCAAGCGTTTCAAACAGGGGGCGGTTCCCTGAAAGCAAGCGAGACCCCGTGCTGCCTATACCATAAACCTTTCCAGCGGCATAGGATGCCTCTACAAACAAGGGATTTTTTGAAAACCCTAGGTAGTCATTCGTTGAAAAATCAAGGGAAGTAAAAGCACCTCTACCCAGATCTGGCAATGTGCGTTTTTTTCCTGTATGATCTCGTTCGTTGAGTTTATTTTGATAAAGGCTTTCCATATGAACCTTCCTTCCCGCTCTATGCAACGGACCCCAGACAATATGGCAGAAAAATGGGATTTTGAAAAGGCCTATGCCTTGTTTTCGCTTTCTTTTTCAGATTTGCTTTATCGGGCCCAGACGGTTTTCAAAGCAGCGTTTCTTGAACCGCGTATTCAAGTGAGTACATTGTTGAGCATTAAGACAGGGGGATGCCCTGAAAATTGTTCCTATTGTCCCCAATCGGCGCACTATCAAACGGACCTGCCAAAAGAGCCTTTGATGGAGCTTTTCGCTGTGATTGAGGCCGCAAAGCGAGCTAAAGAAGGGGGAAGCACGCGCTTTTGTATGGGGGCAGCGTGGCGTGGCCCCAGGGATGCTGACCTAGACAAAGTCTGCGAGATGGTGCGTGAGGTAAAAAAATTGGGCCTTGAGACCTGTGTGACCCTCGGGCTTTTGAAACAGCACCAAGCGGACAAGCTCAAGCAAGCTGGTTTAGATTTTTACAACCATAACATTGACACCAGCCCTTCTTATTATGAGCAGGTGATCACTACCCGAACGTTCGAGGATCGGCTGGAAACTTTACAGCATGTAAGGGATGCGGGGCTCAAGGTTTGTTGTGGTGGCATCGTGGGTATGGGAGAGACCAACCAAGAGCGGGTCAACATGTTGGTAACTCTAGCGAATTTACCTGAGCCTCCCCAATCTGTGCCTATCAATCAATTGATTCGAATCCCAGGAACACCCCTTGAAGGCGTTCCAGACGTCGACCCTTTTGATTTCGTGCGTATCATTGCTTTGGCTCGGGTGATGCTGCCCCATTCCTATATCAGGCTTTCCGCGGGCCGTGAACAGATGTCGGATGAGCTTCAGGCGCTGTGTTTTTTAGCAGGGGCGAATTCTCTGTTTTATGGGGAAAAGCTTTTAACGGCTGCTAACCCAATCCCTGAAAAAGACCAAGCGCTTTTCCAAAGGTTGGGGTTGCAGCGGGAAGAACTTCAAACGGCTCAATAAAAGCAACCAGATCATCGGGGTTTGGGAATTTTGAGAGGGGGACTTAACAAAAAGCTTGTTAAGAAGCTCGGAACACGTAATATGGTGGGTGGATAGAACTGAAGGAATAGAAGCTCAGAAACGATGGCCACCAAACACCGTTGGATTCCACAAAAAAGCTACCACGCTTTTCTCCGTCTCAAGGGTTTTTTAAAACCGCCTTACGTATCTTTTGGCCTAGATGTTTGTCTGGCAGCGCTCTCGCTTCCTATCGCTATGGGGCTTCGGTTGGGAGATGTTTTTGGGGCCTATCCGGGGGATGTGTTGTTCAAGCAAACCCTTGGGTTCACCTTACTTGCCATAGGATCTTTTTTTTGGACACAGTCTTACCTTGGGGCTTGGCGCACGGTTTCAGTCCCTGACCTGATTCGGCTTGTAAAAGCTGTGCTGGTATCCATGGTGCTTTTTCTTCCTTTTTTGTGGCTATCTAACGGGCTTGAGGAATTTCCCCAATCTGCTTTGGTCATTCAAGGCATGGTGTTGGTGTCTTTTTTGGGGGGGGCGCGTTTTGTCTATCGTGCCGCTGCTGAGGTTTTTGGCTTATCCCAAGGAAAATCTTGGGGGAGAGGGCACCTTGCATCTTCAACGCAAACCCGGGCTTTATTAATCGGAACAGGAGAGGCCGCTGAATTTTTTTTGAGGGAGGTCCAGCGCCACCTGGGTTCTCCTTACCAGATCGTCGGCTTGTTGAGCGGGAAAGCGTCACCTTCCCAGGGGAAATTTATCCAAGGCGTTGAGGTTTTGGGCTCCGTGGCCCAATGGGACGATGTTTTAGGGACCCTTCGCCACAAACATCAGCTGCCAGATTTGATTATTTTGGCGGATGGGTCTTTGCGTCGTCAAAAATTGAATGATTTATTGAAAAAAACGGAGACCCTTGCTGCTGAATGGGTGCGCTTGCCCAGCTTGGGGGATTTAAAAACTCCCCGGGAGGTTCGGCGGCTGCGTGCATTGGGAGCCGAGGATTTTTTGGGGGGGAACCCCCGTGCTTTTGAAGCGAAAGGGCTTTTAGAGCTGATCAAGGGGAAGCGCGTGCTGATTACGGGAGCTGGGGGCACCCTAGGTGGGGAGCTGTTGCGTCAGCTCGGAAGCCTTTCCCCTGCCCATATCACCTTGCTAGATCAAAGTGAGCTGCTCCTGTGTCAGGCCCAAGCACAGTTGAAGGAACAGCAACCCTACCTTTCTCATAAAGCCATCCTTGGAGATGTCCGACAAAAAGAGCGGATGTTTCAAATTGTGGCTGAGGAAAAACCAGATTTTGTGTTTCACGCTGCTGCGCTCAAACATACGTTTCTTGGTCACAACCAACCCGTTGAGGCAATCCTAACCAATGTGCTGGGGACGTGCTATGTGGCGGATGCGTGTCTTGCCCATCACGTGGAGGGTATGGTCTTCGTTTCAACGGACCAGGCCGCCGCCCCTTCGGGTCTGATTGCAGCGACGAAGCGGCTTGCTGAAGCTTACTGCCAGGCCCTTGATGGGATGGCTCGCCAAGAAAAAGTGCGTACACGCTTTGTAAGCATTCGCTTTAACCAGGTGCTGGCTTCCCCAGGGTCTGTAATGCCTCTATTCGCTCGTCAAATTAGCAGGGGAGGGCCCGTTACGGTTCCGCATCCGCAGATGAAGCGTCCTTTGATGTCCCTTCAAGAAACCATTGCATTATTCCTCCAAGCCGCAGTGATAGGGGTGCGTTCTGAAAACGTGCGAGGCAATATTTTAGCGCTGGATATGGGAGAGCCTGTTTCCATCCTGGAGCTTGCTGAAACGATGATTCGCCTGGCAGGATTGGTGCCTCACCGAGACATAGCGGTGGCGTTTACAGGAGGGCAGCCTGATGAAGCAATCCAAGGAGCTTCTATAGATGTAAAAGCCTTTGAGCCAATGGAAGGCCACCCTCAAATTTGGGTCGGAAAACCCAAGGCGCCAGACCATGCTTTCCTGTTAGAGGCTTTTAAAAGCCTGGGAGAGGCTGTCCAGCGCCAGGATAAGCATAAGGCTGTTCAATTGCTTAAAAAACTGGTTCCTGAATGCCAACTTAGTGACGCAGAAATCCTTTCGGGTACGTCGGCGCCAAGTTTCTTTTTTGCAGAACTTTAACGCCGCGGTAACTTGGGGGACACAGCAAAGGGGTTTTAGCGCAAACGGCCCAAGGTGAAGTTATCTGCATAGCTTTTTGGCTGAAGCGTGGATGCAGGGGGCGGTGTTTCAACCACATAGAGCCACTGCTTTTGGTCAGCATAGGCTATGGCATCCTCAAGGCTTGGAAAACGAAGGTGGAGCTCTTCACGCATGTCTTGGGAGGCTGTCCACCCCATCAGAGGGTCTTTGGGTGTTGAAAATTTTGGCTTGAAGGCAATAGCCCAGCCGTGGGTCTTGGCTCTCCCCGATTGCATCGGATTTTTGCAAGGTCTAAAAATGCGGACTTCAAGTGACATGGTGTTTGGTATTCCCTTGATGGTTGTGCTTCACTATAATGACATTGTAAGCCATACGTAGGGGGTTTAAAACCCCCTCTATGAGGATAGCTGAATCCATTAAAGAAAAGGCAAATAGATGAGAGACCCTAGCGCGCAGTTAAAACGTCGAGGCTTGATGTTAGTGCTATCTTCTCCCTCTGGGGCTGGGAAAACCTCTCTTTCAAGGAAGCTTTTGACCCTTAACCTAGACCTGTCCCTTTCTGTGTCGATGACAACCCGTTTACCAAGGCCTGGGGAGGTGCATGGGGAAGATTATTTTTTTGTGTCCCAAGATGTTTTCAAGCAGGCCATCCAAGAAGGTGCTTTCTTAGAATATGCGCAGGTTTTTGGAAATGCCTATGGAACGCTCCGGGAGCAAGTTGAAGCTTTTCTAAGCCAAGGGAAAGATGTTTTGTTTGATATTGACTGGCAGGGGGCTCAGCAACTCTACCGAACAGCTGCGGCTGATGTTGTCCGCATTTTTATCCTTCCGCCGTCGTTAGAAATTTTGGCGAAGCGTCTGCACCAACGGTCCCAAGACACAGCAGATGTGGTGGCCGGGCGGATGGCAAAAGCGGCGGATGAAATCTCCCATTGGGCGGAGTATGATTATGTGCTGATCAATGATCAATTTGACACAACATTGGTTCAGCTTCAGGCTATTTTACAGGCCGAACGCTTAAAGCGGGAACGCCAGCTTGGCTTAGCAACGTTGGTTCAAGAGCTTTTAAAAGCGCAGCCTTCTTAGGGGCTAACTTTATCTAATTGAAAAATTTTTTTTCTAATTTTAAAAAACATAATCTTTTTTTAACTTTATTTTGCTGAATATTGTAAAAAAAAGAGACTCTCTAAACAGCCCATGTTTGGGAGTGATTTTTTTGCAAATTTATAAAATTTAGTATAATTTATTGATATAAAAATAAAAAATATTTGGGTCGAGGTTTACATGTCAACGTTTTCACTAACAAATGAATTGCTTGCAGATTCTGCACGCTCGACAACATCTTCCGGAATTTTCTCGTTTTGCGTGGGGCAAACCCTTCGAAAAGCCCGTGAGAATCGCGATTTAACCCTTGATCAAGTTTCAGAACAACTCCGTCTTACACGCTATGTTGTTGAGGCCATTGAAGAAAGTCGTCATTTAGATGTGGCACAAAATCATGCTTATTTGAAGGGGTTTGTTCGATCCTATGCAAAGATTTTAGAGCTAGACCCTGAAGCAATTTCTCAAAAATTCAAAGAAGAATTACCACCTTCTGACGAAGAGCAAGAGATAATTTTTCCTCTCCAAACCTCTAGCAAAGCGTTTCCCAGAAAATGGATTTTTCTTTTTTCGGTTGCCGCGACGGTGATCGTTTCTATTGTGAGTTTTTATTTAGTTCAAGACATGCATCAAACTGCTGTTCAGGATGAGCCTGAAATTTCATCGCTCTTAGATAAACCTAAACTGTTTCTAGAAACCATAGAGAGTGAGTCAAAAGTTTCTGGCACGCTTTTAAAACGCTTTTTAAAAACCGGGAAAATTGCGTTCTCTCAGGCTTCAGGCTTTTTGGTGTCAAGCTCCATAAGGTTTGGCCTGCAACGAGGCGCATCTAAGTAACCCTAGCACCTCTCCCACAAGGGGAGAGGTTTGTATCTCGCGATTTATTCAACAACGACCTTGATGGGGAGAGCTGTTGCTTATATCGAATTCCGGTTGGTATAACCGTTCCTACCCCATCTCCTACAAGGGCGATGGATAATTTTCACCCCTTTTGGGCAAAAATTTACGATCATGAAAGATCTGTGCTGTAGACTATAATCTATTGAATACACAATAGAATTGGAAGATCGATGCACAGCAATTTCACCTTATCCAGGTTTGTAAGGATTGCGTTGATGGCCTTAACGGCTCCTCAAGTTGTCCTCGCAGGGCAAGGCGAGACGGATCAAAAACTACGACGCGAAAGAAGCGGAGCAATCTCTCGTGGGTCAACCCAAGCAGTCTAGCCATTTATCCCCAACGAACAACAGGCTAGAGATTTTTTTCTAGATTTAATAAAAAATCCAGATTTAACAAAAGATTCATTCTGGAAGAACAACAAACCTGATGAGGCTTTCGTGAACCTCTTGCGTCATGCCCCGATCAAAAGTTTAGAAATAGCTGAGAAAAACATCAGCGCAGAGATCATGAAAGCTATCGCGCCAGCTCTTCCAATGACGCTTCAAGAAATTGATCTGAGCAGAAACGACATCGGAGATGAAGGAGCAAAAGCGCTGGCACAACACCTTCCAGCAACGATTGAAACGATTACTCTGAATTTTAACAACATCGGGGATAAAGGAGCAGAAGCGCTGGCGCAACATCTTCCAGCAACGCTTAGATGGCTTTCTCTGGTTGGTAATAACATCGGAGATGGAGGAGCAAAAGTGCTGGCGCAACATCTTCCGCCAAGTCTTCTATGGCTTTATCTGGACGGTAATAACATGGGAGATAAAGGCCTAACCGCGTTGCGGGATGCGATTCCAGGAACAAGTGTTGGCATACTCTCTATTTCTCTCCCTGAGGGGGGAGCGCTCCTTCGCAAGAACTTTGAGAATCTCCGAAGTAAAAACCCTTTCTTTACCGTGCGTGTTTTTCAAGTTTCTCCCATCAAGAGGACGTTGTTTGAATAATTCGACACCTCTCCACTCTGTGGGAGAGGTTCCTCAAAACTTACGTCGAACCGAGGTTAAGTAAATGCATTTTTCTCTGAAAAGCTGGCTAGAAGTTTGGAGAAGAGCTGGATAAAAAAACTAACAAGCTCTGAAAAAGAGCCTTTTTATCAAAGTGTAGAGTTTCAAAAAAGAAACCATCTATTCAGGGTAATCCAGAAAAAGAATGGTGGGCGATGACGGGATTGAACCGCCGACCCTCTCGGTGTAAACGAGACGCTCTCCCGCTGAGCTAATCGCCCCCAACGGATTTTCTGAAAAACAAGCAAAGAAAAAAACCAAGAGGCTCATTGCCAAAATTTTTCAGAAATTAGGAGGTCATTATACGTTGACCAAAACGTTCTGTAAAGTTCTCATATGCTCTAAAACTTTTCCAGTTCCCAGCACGACGCAAGAAAGAGGCGTCTCAGCAATGCTCACAGGAAGGCCTGTTGTTTCGCGCAACACGACGTCCAGATTATTAAGGAGCGCGCCACCACCTGTCAAGACGATGCCACGATCAACAATATCAGCTGCCAGCTCTGGAGGTGTGTTTTCAAGGGCCGTTTTAACCCCTTCTACAATGGCTGAAACAGGTTCAGAAAGGCTTTCGGAAATTTGGCGCTCATTGACAGATATTTCTTTGGGAACCCCATTCATCAAATCACGCCCTTTGATGGTGAGGGTTCTGCCAGGGCCAGCTTCAGTCATATACGCAGACCCAAGATCTTTTTTTAATTTTTCGGAGCTTGCTTCCCCAATCAAAAGGTTGTGATGTCGACGGATAAAAGCCACAATCGCTTCATCCATTTTGTCTCCACCGACCCGAACTGATCGAGCGTAAACAATACCTCCTAAAGAGATAACTGCGACTTCTGTGGTTCCTCCGCCAATGTCTACAATCATGGAACCCGTTGGCTCTGTGACAGGCAACCCGGCACCTATAGCTGCTGCCATAGGCTCTTCAATTAAATAGACCTGCCTAGCACCAGCACTTTCTGCGGAATCTTGAATGGCGCGCCGTTCTACGGCTGTAGAACCAGATGGCACGCATATGACGACCTGGGGGCTCACAAAACTGGTGCGATTGTGAACTTTTCTGATAAAATATTTGATCATAGCTTCCGCTACTTCAAAATCAGCAATCACCCCGTCCCTTAAAGGACGAATAGCTTGGACATTTCCAGGGGTTCGGCCAACCATCTGTTTTGCTTCATCCCCAACGGCTAAAACTTGTTGTTTTCCTTTGACGGTTGCGATAGCCACAACGGAAGGCTCATTTAAAACGACACCTTGCCCTCTGACATAGACCAGTGTGTTTGCTGTGCCTAAATCAATCGCCATATCTGCAGAAAGCCAACCAAGAATACCCGAAAACATAAAAAGCTTACCCTATTAATGATGTTAATCTTATTTTGCTAAGCCCAATCAAACACAAAACACGGTACAAAACCACCCATCCCTTCATCTTTAGTACACACTTCTCAACCATAAGGCAAGTTATAAAAACATCACAGACCCATGATCTCATGAACTTTTTGCAAGTTTTTTTTCGCGATGGAATTGGCTTTCAATTGGCCTTGCTCTAAACAATGGTCGAGGGTGGAAGATTCCTCCATGATCTCGAAAAAATGTTGGCGAATGGGGCTTAAATTTGTGAGGAGAAGCTCTGTGAGCTCTTTCTTAAACTCAGAAAAATTACACCCCGCATAGGTATGGCAGATATTTGTCAAAGGTTTTTTTTGGAGGGCTGCAAAAATTCGAAGCAAATTGAGGGCTTCAGGCCTATCTTTCATCGTTTCAAGGTCTTCAAAAATGGGCTCAGGGTCGGTTTTAGCTTTCCGAATTTTGAGAGCAATTGTATCATCGTCGTCCGTTAAATGAATGCGAGACAGTTCTGATGGATCAGATTTGCTCATCTTTGCTGTTCCATCCCGCAGGCTCATCACCCGGGTTGCTGGACCTGTGATCAAAGGTTCTGGAAGCGTGAAACACGCTGTTCCATAGTGGTGATTAAAAGCCTGGGCAATATCCCGAGTTAATTCTAAATGTTGCTTTTGGTCTTCTCCAACGGGTACATGGGTTGCTTGATAGAGCAGAATATCTGCCGCCATTAGCACGGGATATGCATAAAGCCCCAAGCTTGCTTGCTCACGGTGTTTACCAGCTTTTTCTTTAAATTGTGTCATGCGATTGAGCCATCCAAGGGGTGTTCCGCACCCCAGCAACCAGGCAAGCTCGCTGTGGGCGGGCACGCGGCTTTGTTGAAAGATGACGCAACGGTTGGGATCAATGCCAGATGCGATGTACATCGCCGCAACTTCCCGAATCCATCGTTTAAGGTTTTGAGGATTCTGGGGAACTGTTATCGCATGAAGGTCTACAATGCAAAAAAGAGACTCATGGGTTTTTTGGATATCAACCCACTGAGAGATTGCCCCAAGGTAATTTCCCAAATGCAAAAAGCCAGTTGGCTGAATGCCCGAAAGAACGCGCTTATGTTCCATTAAAATTTTTTTAAATCCTCAGCAATGGCTTCACTTTATAGGCTGGCCAAAAAGCTATCTGATATTTTGAATAAAATCAAGAAAGCGGCTGGGGATTATGTGCCTTCGGCTACAGAAAAAAAACATTGCCTAAAGACTTTTTAAAATGAGATTCTCTTTTTTAAATTAAAAAGAAGAATTTTTATGTATCCATTTATTGTATCTTTAATTTTTTATTTCAATTTATTGATTTTTAAAATTTTTTCTCCTTGTTTTTGTTTGGGTGCTGGTGCAGCAACGCATGTTAATAATGCTCCTCTGCCCCTTCTTGCGATCTACTCACAAATGCTTGTTAGCACAATCCAGCAGAAAAGAGAGGAAGCGAAACAAGTCGTGCTG
>JBOFKH010000251.1:0-6664 GCA_051657225.1 Alphaproteobacteria bacterium | reverse complement strand
TCCAGGGTCTGATTTCTTACCAGGCAAGCTATCCTTGATTTTTTCCCACTGATCGTCTCTTAAATCGTACATCCTCTTCTCCTTTTATTAGGGAGAGATTATTTTATCACTTTTTAAATTAAATGTCGACGCTACCTAGACCCAAAGGATTTACGTGCTTGGGGGATCTGACGATAAACGTGACACGATGTTCCTTAGCTTTATTGCATTGGCCCTTCTTAAGGCTTATAAATTATTTTGTTAACAGTGCCATACCTCAAAAAATTCGGAATTTTTTCTAAAAATCTTCCGTCGCTTATGTCGCTTAATGTCAACTATTTATTTGACTTGGTAGTATCTTGAGTTGAATATGCGCTGCAGTTTTTGACCAGATGCGGCGGGCAGTTATCGAGACAAACTTTTCTAAAGCTTTTTATTTTACAAGAGGGAAACTGGGTATTGCTGCAGGCATGTCTGCAGAAAATCTCTGTTTTTCCATCATTCAAAAGCTTCTTAGCTTTTTCCAGTAGCCGTTTCGAGGCGGGGGCTTGTTTGGCTTGTTGGATTTCATACACTTCATTGCACTGCTCGAGATTTGTGTAAAGACAAGACTGGCACTCTTGATAATTGGACGGCTCTGTGCAGTAAAGGAGCTCATGCTCGCAATATTCACACAAAATACGTGCAACAGTGCCGTTAATGTTTAACGAAAAAAATACCAAACTTGCAAAAAGGTATTTTGGTAATGATTGAATTTGTTTATCTCCATAATTAATTGTTTTTATTTTTTTATTTTAGATAACATCCATTAATGAAATCTTAATCGGCTAATATCAGCCACATTCAACTTTGGACGGGCGACCTAATTTCTTTTTCGATGCTTTGAGGGGCAAAATCTGAGACTTAAAAAAATCAATGGAAATAGTGTATAAACGCTTATGCATTGCATATCCTGCTCAATTAAATCGTTTTGGGAAAAATTATAGCAGATCCCACACTTTGTTAGCAGCGCCATACCCGCTGTGAATGAAGATGCATTTGGGATTATTTGCTCGAAATTTATTTCAAAATCTGTTAGAAAGATCCTGGGGGAAACAGGGTTTTAATAGAGGGGATAGCGCCTATGATTTCTTCATCAGATTTTCTAAAACAAGCCTCAGCAATGCAAGACACGACAGAGGCTTTTTTAGCTCAGCTCAAGCAATTTCATCAATCTCTAGAAACCCAATCCTTGCTGGCGTCAGCAAGCGCTTTCCCTTTTTTGCACAGTTTGATGATTTTTGTGCTTGCCATTTTTGTGGGATATTATGTTGTCTGGCGCGTAACACCAGCTTTGCACGCGCCTTTAATGTCGGTGACCAACGCAATTTCCAGCGTGATCATCGTGGGTGCACTCTTGGCATGCGGCGCCGTAGAATCAGAAGGCCCTTCGCGTTGGCTTGGTTTTTTGGGTGTTGTTTTGGCATCTGTGAACATTTTTGGTGGATTTTTCATCACCCATCGTATGTTGCGCATGTTTCGCCAGCGCATGCCAGCATCTTCCCAAGCCCCCCATTTGTAAGGACGCTTTTCCATGGAACACAGCTTTTCCCTTTTATTTTGCCTCGTTGCTTCAGTTTGTTTCATTTTAGCGCTTCAAGGTCTTTCCTCTGCTAAAACATCGCGCCAGGGAAACCTGCTGGGGATGATCGGCATGGGGCTTGCCATCGGAACCACACTCGTTTTTGCCCCTCAGGTTAAAGGGTATGCCCTTATTTTTTTAGGGGTTGCTTTAGGAGGAGGCATCGGGTGGCTTATCGCCTCTCGCATCCAAATGACAGCACTTCCCCAGCTAGTGGCTGCTTTCCATAGTTTGGTGGGCCTTGCTGCGGTATGTGTGGCCGGAGCTGCCCTTACATTTCCTGAAAATTTCCCTATCATGCAGGGCAAGCATGTCACTTATGCTAGCTTGATTGAGATGGGGTTAGGGGCTGTTATTGGTGCCATCACGTTTACGGGCTCTTTGGTCGCGTTTGGAAAACTCCAAGGGATCATTGCTTCTGCACCTTTTCCTATGGCTCACCGGCATAAGATAAATGCAGCCCTGGGGGGCGGACTTTTTATCATAGGCTTGTTGTTTGTGTTGACGGCTTCTCAAACGTTGTTTGTGTTTGCTGTGCTTTTAGCGGCACTTTTGGGGCTTCTTCTTATTTTGCCCATTGGGGGAGCAGACATGCCGGTGGTAGTTTCCATGCTGAATTCTTATTCTGGATGGGCTGCTGCTGGGATTGGTTTCACGCTTTCCAACCCTTTGTTGATTATTGTGGGTGCTTTGGTAGGGTCCTCGGGAGCTATTCTAAGCTATATTATGTGTAAGGGGATGAACCGATCTATCTTAAGCATCATTTCAGGTGGGTTTGGTGAAGTACCAGGTGGAGAAAACCATGGGAGCCTAGAACAGCCCAGTCGTCCTGTCACGTCGGGAAGCGCAGAAGATGCTGCTTTTATTTTAAAAAATGCCCAATCTGTGATGATTGTGCCGGGATATGGCATGGCCGTTGCCCAGGCGCAACATCCCCTACGTGAGATGGTGGATTTGCTCAAAAAAGAAGGCGTGCAAGTGCGGTTTGCCATTCATCCCGTGGCTGGACGCATGCCGGGACACATGAACGTGCTTTTGGCAGAGGCCAACGTTGCTTATGAAGATGTTTTTGAGTTGGAAGATATTAATTCTGATTTTTCCTCCACAGATGTCGCGTTTGTGATTGGTGCCAATGATGTTACAAACCCATCTGCCAGAACAGACACCTCAAGCCCCATCTATGGCATGCCGATTTTAGATGTTGATAAAGCTCGCACGGTGATGTTTATAAAACGCTCTATGGCTAGTGGCTATTCTGGGGTAGACAACCCGCTTTTTTATGATGAAAAAACCCTGATGCTTTTTGGGGATGCTAAAAAAATGTGTGAAGAGATTGTGAAAGCTTTTCATACGGTTTAAGGTCATGAAGGGTGGCTAAAAAGGTTAGCGGGTGGATTGGAATAAATTAAAGATTTTTCATGCGGTTTTTGAATCTGGAAGCTTTTCTGCTGCTTCTCAGGCTTTGAAGCTCAGCCAATCTTCTGTTAGCCGTCATATACGAAATTTAGAAGATCGCCTTCAAATGCCTTTATTTTTTAGGCAAATCAACGGGATTGTCCCCACAGAGCAGGCTGAATTTCTTTATGAAACGACTCAGGCAATTTGGGATCGTTTAGCATTTATCGAAACCCTTTTAAATGATGGTCGTGATGTGCCCCAGGGTGTTTTGAGGGTTGTTTCTCCTCCAGCTTTCGCCACTTTAGGCCTGGCGCTTCATATGCCGGATTTTTTGAATCGCTATGAAGACTTAACAGTTGAAATTTTGGTTGATTATGCCAACCAGCGATTTTATGATTTCAGAGAAACAGATGTGCTGATTCATACAGAACCCACTTTTTTTGCGGGCATTCTTTCGGTTCCTATCCTCAAACAAACCACAGGAATTTACGCAAGCCGTTCTTATCTGAAAGCATTTGGTGCTCCCTACAGACCCCAACAGTTGAACCAACATCACCTCATTTGTTTTGATGAAAAATACACATTACCTTTCCCACGCTATAATTTATTGCTTGAATTGGGAGCTGATACGGAGCATCCTCGACAACCATTCATAAAAATTAATAGCCTTTTAGGGATTGCCAGAGCTGTCGAAGAAGGCTTAGGGATTGCGTTGCTACCACCCTTTGTTGCTGCAACGCTTTCAGACGTGGCTCAGATTATTCCCGAGGTGAGCTGCCCAACCGTAGAATTTACCCTTAGTTACCCAGAACAGTTGAAAAAAGCATCAAGGGTTCAAGCATTTCAAGAATTTTTGTTGGAAAAAATTGGAGGCAAAACCTGTTTTGAGGAAATGGTGCCGAAGAGGTGAATCGAACACCCGACCTACTGATTACGAATCAGTTGCTCTACCATCTGAGCTACCCCGGCCACTTCACTCAGGGGAAATATAGCAGCTCTTAGGGCCTGGGCCAACCAAAAAAAGATTTATAAGTAGCACTAAAATAAGCCCTTCTCCCGAAAGGATGTGTATCCATATTTGCCAATAATGATGTGGTCTAATAACCGGATTTCCAGCTGTTTAGCAGCTTCATTCAAATTTTTTGTGATGCTAATGTCTGCTTGGGAAGGGGTTGGGTCTCCTGTGGGGTGGTTATGAACCATAATCAACCCACCAGCCCCCAGCTCAAGGGACCGTTTCATCACTTCTCTGACGTAAAGGGGCGTGTGGTCAATGGTTCCTTTTTGTTGAACTTCATCAGCGATTAAAAAATTCTTCCGATCCAAAAATAAAAGACGGAATTGCTCAATCTCCAGGTGAGCCATAATTGCATGGCAATAATTTACAACCTTTTCACTGCTGTTGAGCAACGGTTGCTGCCGAAGCTCTTCGAGCAGCAAGCGCCGCGCTCCCTCTTGAACCGTTTTTAGGGCTACGATGGAAGATTCTCCCATGCCTTTAACCCTTCTCAATTTATCTGGGCTCGCGGAGATGACGGAAGCAAAGCTTCCCCCGCAAACTTCCAGCAGCGCTTTAGCAAGGGGTTTCAAATCACCCCTGGGTTGGGCTAAAAATAAAAGAAGCTCCAAAACCTCATAGTCTGGCATAGCGTGAGCTTCCCCTTTCAAAAAACGCTCCCGCAGCCGTTTGCGGTGCCCCAAATAGTGTGGTTTTGGCTCAAATTCAAGCGAAGGTTCCATCCAAGACCGTCCTAACTATAGGAAACTTATATGTTTTATAAAAAAATATACAAAAACAGAGTGGGGAAAGATAGGAAAAATTTAACCTGCCGAAGCTGTTTTGCGGGCAGATTGTTTAGGAGGGCTCATGGCTTTTTGAACGTGCTCCGACACATGTCGAGAGATGTCATTCAGGTGATCTTTGAAAAAGTGGTCCGCACCTTTGATGAGCTGAAAATCAACGCTGATACCTTTTTGAGATGATAAGCGGTTGGATAAACGCAAGGCTGCGTCTTTAGGCACGATTGTGTCTAAATCTCCTTGAAGCACCAGCCCAGAAGTAGGGCAGGGAGCTAAAAAGCTGAAATCATAAAGATTCGCAGGGGGGCTGACAGAGATGAATCCGTTAAATTCAGGGCGGCGCATTAACAATTGCATACCAACCCAAGCCCCAAAAGAAAAGCCAGCAACCCAGCAGTGAAAAGGTTCTGGATTTTGCGTTTGCAGCCAATCTAGGCAGGCTGCAGCATCTCCCAATTCACCTTCCCCTTGGGAATAAGAGCCCTCTGAACGGCCAACACCTCTAAAATTAAACCGCAGCACATTAAAACCCAACTCAGAAAACGCTTTATAGAGCGCAAACACAACCTTGTTATTCATATTGCCCCCCCGTTGTGGATGGGGATGCAGAATAAGCGCTACAGGAGCGTTTTTATGATTTGTACAATGATAGCGAGCTTCAATGCGCCCTTCAGGTCCATTAATCATAACTTCTGGCATAATGACAGGTTCCTTTTACGTCACTTTACGAAACCACCCTTGGAATCTAAGAGAAAAGTGATTGGTTTGGGCGACGTTCTAGCGGCTAAAATATTTTAAACAACAAAACACTCCCACATTGTATCAAATTTTTTTCAGATTCTCAAAGGAAGAATTAATAAAAAGCCAAAAAAAAATAAACATCCTGATATTGCAAGTTAATTTAAAGGGGTGCAAAAAATTGACTAATAAAATAAAAAATGGCATTTATTTTATTTTTTTTAACTGAAATAAATCTAAAATGATAAAAAATATCGACATAAAGGAAATTAAAATGAAAAAATTACTTTTTTTAAGTGTGCTCTTAGGTTCTTTTTATATGACCCAAGAAGCTGTTGCCGCTCCCGACAAGGAAACTATTGGCACCGAGAAAACTTTTAGTGCAAGTATTTGTCACAAGGCATGTAGCCGAATTGCGTGCGGGGCCAAAGAAGTCCAAGACGCATGTAAGAACTGTCATCCCAACACGACAACATATTGCATGCTCCAAAAGGCTAAGCCTGCAAAAGAGCTTGCAGAAAAAGCACGGAAAGCAGTTTGTTATGGAGCTTTTAACCGATGGACTTGTCTAGAGAAAACATTTGCAAAAATAGCAAAAAAAATATGTCAAATCGACGAAATAAAAAACTGCTTAAAAGCTGCAAACCTTTCTCCTAAAGCTGAAAGAAATCCCGGTAGATAACCGTTTTTCACCCAAAAGCTGCTTTAGCTTGTTTGGGTAAAAAAAAGGGTGCCAGCGCTTCAGGCAGCGTTTTCGCAAGGGACGTGATGCTGCCTGCTCCCATGCAAATGACCATATCTCCTGGTTGGAGGGTGGGGGCGAGTGCTGGTGCCAAAGCTTCAAAGCTTTCAACAGTTGTAACGGCTTGTTCTTTTGTCTTTAAGGCATCTGCTAAGACTTGAGAAGATATACCCGGAAGGGGCGTCTCTCCTGCGCTATAAAGGGGAAGCAAAATCACTGCATCCGCATCATGGAAGCAAGCTTGAAATTCATCAAACAAGTCAGCAAGGCGTGAATATCGGTGGGGTTGGCACACCGCAATAACGCGGCCAGCACACAATTGGCGTGCGGTTTTCAACACCGTTGCAATTTCTACTGGGTGGTGAGCATAGTCATCAATGATGGTC
>JBOFKH010000250.1:0-12038 GCA_051657225.1 Alphaproteobacteria bacterium | reverse complement strand
CCTAATGCTTTGTTGATCAGCTCTTCTTGCTCGGCAAGATGACGACCGTGAAACCCTGTTGCTGTTGAAGCAGATGCAGGTCGCCCTGCATAAAAAACATCTTTCTTACCCTGCGGTTTAACCACTTTTTCAAGCCTTCTGTCAAGGAAGGACCATGCGCCTGCATTTTCAGGCTCTTCCTGGCACCAGACAACCGTTGTTTGCGGACCATAGCTGCTGAGCAACGTTTCCAAAATTTTCTCAGGAAAGGGGTAAAATTGCTCAAGCCGCACCAGCGCTACATCTGTTTTGTTGGCTTTATTCCGTGCCTCCAGCAGATCATAATAGACCTTCCCTGAACACAGCACAACTCTGCTTGCGGCCTGTGGGTTGACCGTTAAATCAGAAATAACCGCTTGGAATGCAGAACCCGAAGCGAATTCTTTCAAGGGAGAAACCGCTTGACGGTTACGGAGCAAAGATTTGGGCGTCATCACAATCAGGGGTTTTCGGAAAGACCTGTGGACTTGGCGCCGCAAGGCATGAAAATAATTGGCCGGCGTTGAGCAATTCACAACCTGCAAATTGTTTTCCCCGCACAGCTGAAGATAGCGCTCAAGGCGAGCGGAAGAATGCTCCGGCCCCTGCCCTTCATACCCATGGGGCAGCAGCATCACCAAACCCGACATCCGAAGCCACTTGGCCTCTCCTGCTGCGATATATTGGTCAATAATCACCTGGGCACCGTTTGCAAAATCCCCAAACTGGGCTTCCCAAAGGACCAAACAATTGGGATTCGCAAGGCTGTAGCCAAGTTCAAACCCTAATACGCCCGCCTCAGAAAGGGGACTGTCCAAACACTCCAAAAACGCAAGTTGATGCTTTAAATGGTTCAGCGATATGTAAGGTTGCTCATCTTCCTGATCGATAAACACCGCATGGCGCTGGGTGAACGTTCCTCTCCCACAATCTTGCCCGCTCAGGCGGACGGGGATGCTTTCTTGAAGCAGGGTGCCAAAGGCAAGGGCTTCCCCCGTGGACCAATCAAGGGGGGCTTTCCCTAAAGCCATGTCTTCCCGCTGGCTTAAAAAGCGACGCAATTTAGGGTGCAACGCAAAGGAGTGGGGAATTTGAGATAAGTGGGTTACTAATTCCTGAAGCAAGCTTTCCGGGACACCCGTTTCAGGCGCCTTCAACAAAACGTCTTCCGAAGGGGTTTCAAAACCTGCCCAATGTCCTTCTAGCCAATCGGCTTTGGGAGAAACATAAGAAGTTGCATCTTCAAACGCTTTTTGAAGCTTGCCTTGAAACGCTGCTTTTTCTGCTTCTACCTGGCCTGCTTCTACAACTCGCTCTTGAATCAGCTTCTGGCTGTAGAGCTCCTGCACGGGAGGGTGCTGGGCTATCTTTTGGTACATCCGCGGCTGGGTAAAAGACGGTTCATCAATTTCATTATGGCCATGGCGGCGGTAACACACCAGATCAATTACAACATCCCGTTGGAACCGCTTGATATAGTCCATGGCAATCCAAGAGGCCACTGCGACTGCTTCGGGATCATCCCCATTCACATGGAAGATAGGTGCTTGGATCATCTTTGCAAGGTCTGAACAATAGACCGAAGAACGGGAATATTTTGGGCTTGTGGTAAAGCCAATTTGGTTGTTGATGATGAGGTGAAGGGTTCCCCCGGTGCAATAGCCTTCTAGCTGAGAAAGCACGAGAGACTCTGCCACGACACCTTGCCCAGCAAAAGCTGCATCCCCATGAATCAAAATGCCTAAAACCTTTGTACGATCCTCATCTTTCAGCTGATCTTGCTTGGCCCGCACTTTTCCCAACACCACAGGGTTTACCGATTCTAGGTGGGAAGGGTTTGCCGTTAAGGAAAGGTGGATCTTGCGACCTTCAAAGGTTCGATCCGCAGAAGCTCCCAGGTGATATTTTACATCCCCTGAGCCTTGAACATCTTCAGCGCTCACGGTTTTGCCAGCAAACTGCGCGAAGAAATTTTCTGCTGGAAGCCCAAGCACATTGTGGAGCACATTCAAGCGTCCCCTGTGGGCCATTCCCAGGACCGCTTGTTCCACCCCGCAGGCCGTAGCCCGAGCTAAAACCTGCTCTAGGGAGGGAATCAAGCTCTCCCCACCTTCTAGGCCAAATCGCTTGGCGGCGGGGTATTTCACCGCTAAAAACCGCTCAAACAGATCTGCTTTAAGCAAATCTTTCCAAAGGCTTTTTTTAATCTCAGGTGTCAAGTGTTGGCGATAGGCTTGGGTCTCCAGAGCATCTTGAAGCCAAAGCTTCTCCCGTGCATCTTGAATGTACATAAATTCAGCCCCGAGAGAGCCGCAGTAAATCGCTTTCAAGAAATCGAGAACGGCTTGGGCAGAGGCTTGGTCTTGTCCCAAAGAGCCTGGGGGCAAGATGCCGTTCAGAGAAACTGATTTCTTTAGGTCTTGCTCATTCAGCCCATAGGCTTGGGGGGCAAGCTCTTCCGGGAAGACTCTCGTCTCTAAATTCAAAGGGTCCAGCTGGGCTGCTAAATGTCCTTTAATCCGATAGGCTCGGGCCAGCTGAGAGACCCCTAAAAAAACCCTCGAAGCTTCCAACGCATCGGAAGAAGGGGCCACGTTGGAGAGGGCAGCTTTTGCCCCATGATCCATCCCATTTCCGCTTGAACGCGCTCCTTTAGCAGAAGTAGGGACCGCTACTTCTTCTTCCCAAAATTGCCTGGGATAAACACCCCAGCTGGGGCCCTGTAGATCTGCAGTGATGCCTGAAGCACCATCTCCCAGCGACTGAAACAGCGCTTGCCAAGCCGGAGAAAGGGCCGACGGATTTTCTAAGTACACTTCATACAAGTGCTGAATGAAAAAGCGGTTTTCAGGGGAAACGTCAATTAAGCCTTCCCCTGCGTCCTGTTGGCCATTTGCCAGCGTGTGTGTCCCCTGCATGTTCCGCTTTCTCCCCTTAAAGCTTTAAATCCAGCCTTGTAATGCAATCCATATTTGTAAAGACCTACCCCATCATCTCTTTCATCGTTTGGCCTATTGTAGCGGGAGAATCTGAAACCCTCACCCCCGCTTCCCGAAGCGCTTTGATTTTGCTATCTGCTCCCCCTTGTCCGCCAGAGATCACAGCGCCTGCGTGTCCCATGCGCCTTCCAGGAGGTGCCGTGCGCCCAGCGATAAACCCAACGGTTGGTTTTTTAATGGGATGGTTTTTCAAGAATGCAGCGGCATTCTCTTCCCCATTTCCACCAATCTCACCAATCAAAACAATGCCTTCTGTTTCTGGATCTTCCAGAAAAAGCGCCAAGCAATCCACAAAGCCCATGCCATGGATAGGGTCACCCCCAATACCAATGCAGGTAGACTGCCCCAGCCCTACGGCTGTGGTTTGGCCCACGGCTTCATAGGTCAACGTCCCAGATCGGGACACAATCCCAATCTTTCCGCGACGGTGAATGTGTCCCGGCATGATGCCGATTTTGCAAGCATCCGGCGTGATAATACCAGGACAGTTTGGCCCAATGAGGCGTGTATCACTTCCCACCAAAGCGCGCTTCACCCGCATCATATCCAGCACCGGAATGCCTTCGGTGATGCAAACCACCAAAGGAACTTTCGCTTCAATGGCTTCTAAAATGGCATCCGCCGCAAAAGGAGGGGGCACATAGATAACAGAAGCATTTGCTCCTGTTTTTTCAACCGCACTGCGAACCGTATCAAAAACCGGCAAACCCAAATGGGTTGTGCCCCCTTTGCCGGGTGTGACACCGCCTACCATCTTCGTCCCATAGGCAATAGCCTGCTCGGAGTGGAAAGTGCCGTGCTGACCCGTAAATCCTTGACAGATTACCTTCGTATGTTGATCAACTAAAACAGCCATTTATTGACCCTTTCCTATCGCTTTCACAATTTTTTCTGCTGCATCTGCCAAATCATGGGCTGTCATAATGGGCAACCCCGATCCTTCCAGAATCTTTTTACCCATATCAACATTGGTGCCTTCCAAGCGCACCACGAGGGGCACATGTAAATTCACCTCTTTGGCCGCTTCGATAATCCCTTGGGCAATAATGTCGCACCGCATGATCCCACCGAAAATATTCACCAAAACCCCTTGGACATGAGGGTCTCCCAATAAAAGCTTAAAAGCAGCGGTGACTTGTTCCCGGGTGGCTCCCCCCCCTACATCCAAAAAGTTTGCAGGTGTTCCGCCGTAAAGTTGGATGATATCCATGGTCGACATGGCAAGACCGGCGCCGTTTACCATACAACCGATATTGCCATCCAGTTTAATATAGTTAAGGCCATACTTAGAAGCCTCAATCTCAGAAGGATCTTCCTCTGCTAAATCCCGGAGTGCCTTCACAACGTCGTGGCGATAAAGCGCATTGTCATCAAAAGACATCTTCGCGTCCAGCACCATGAATTCCCCCTCCTTGGTTAAAACCAGAGGGTTAATTTCAATGAGGTCGGCGTCCAGAGATTTGAAGGCTTCATACAAATTTTTCAAAAGCGCCATAAACCCGCTGGCTTGTTTGCCTTGAAACCCAAGTCCAAATGCCAACTGGCGCGCATAAAACCCTTGAAAGCCCATAAGCGGATCAATGGGGACCGTTAAGATTTTTTCAGGGGCGCGTGCGGCAACCTCTTCAATTTCCATCCCACCTTCGGTGGAGGCAATGACGGTGATACAAGAACGCTCCCGATCCAGCAGAAAGCTGAGATAATATTCATGGGCATAGGCGCAGCCTGCCTCAATGTAAACCCGCTCAACTTTTTTGCCTTGGGGGCCTGTTTGAGGTGTGATCAGCTGCATACCAAGAATTTGTTGCGCGATGTCACTCACTTCATGGGTTGATTTCGCAAGTTTAACGCCGCCTCCTTTACCGCGTCCCCCTGCGTGGATCTGGGCTTTTACAACCCATAAATCGCCGCCTATTTTTTGAGCTTCCCGTAAAGCTTCCTCAGGGGTAAAGGCAATCCCCCCCTTGAGCAACGGAATGCCAAAAGAGGCCAACAACCCTTTTGCTTGATACTCATGAATATTCATCGTCTAAATCACCTTTGTTTCCAAACTGCTACATCTCTTACGACAGGCCCAAAAAAATTTATCTTTTAAGGGCAACTCAAGATTAAAGCTCCTCACCATACACGAGTTTTTCAGCCCCTACAATCCACCCGTTCACTAAAGCGCACGGGGAAGCGAAGCCTGCTTACATTCTAATTTCTTCAAGACATCAATCAATTCCCGCACACCATCTACTGACTCTAAAAACAGAGCTTTTTCTTCAGGCGTTAAGGGAAGATCTATCACTTTTTCAACACCTTGAGATCCAATCACCACCGGCACGCCTGCGTAAACCCCCTTAACACCGTAAGGGCCGTCCAGCCACGCAGCGCAGGGGAGGACGCGCTTTGCATCCCGAAGGTAAGCCTCAGCCATGGTGAGGGCTGAAACTGCGGGGGCATAAAAAGCCGAACCCGTTTTGAGCAGATTCACAATTTCTCCCCCACCCCCTCGGGTTCGCTTGACGATTTCATCTACTTTTTCTTGGGATATCCACCCCATTTTAATCAAATCAGGAAGGGGAATGCCCGATACCGTTGCATAGCGCACGAGGGGCACCATCGCGTCTCCGTGGCCGCCCATCACCGTTGCGTGCACGTCTTGAAACGAAACACCCAAGGCCTGAGCTAAAAAAGTGCGAAAGCGCGCACTGTCTAAAACACCTGCCATGCCAACCACCCGATTGTAGGGAAAGCCGGTGGCCTCTTGCATCACCCAAACCATCGCGTCCAACGGATTGGTGACCACAATCACAAATGCATCCGGGCAGTATTTTTTCAAAGACTTACCCACTTGGCGGATGACACGCGCATTGCCTTCCAAAAGATCATCACGGCTCATACCAGGTTTTCGAGGAAAACCTGCCGTCACAATCACGACATCACTTCCCTCTAAATCAGCATAGCTTTGAACGCCCGACACACTGCTGTCCGTAAATTCAAGGGGAGCGCACTGGGACAAATCAAGTGCTTTCCCTTGAGGAATGCCCTCGATCTCATCAAACAAGACAACATGACCCAACTGCTTAAGCGAACTTAAAAACGCAAGGGTTCCCCCGATATTTCCAGCACCAACTAAGGCAATTTTGGCTTGCTTCATGCGACCTGTCTCCTTTCTTTTTTTCATCATACTCTAACCTGAGGCATAAATCTCATTTACACAAGACAGCGCTCAATCGGAATATTTTTTTCCGATTTGGCAAAACAACGTGTTAAAAAAGCAGCTCCTTTGTCCAAGCCAAAGGGACTTATGCTGTGTCCAAGCCCTTGGCATACCCAACTTTCAAGGTCTAATCCAGATTTTGTTAAAGAGGCTTGGGCTTCATGAAAATAGTTCAGAGGAACAACCTCATCACGGTCTCCATGAATTAAACAAATCGGAGGCTTGTGCTTGATATATTTTTGGAATGCAGGGGGAAACATGCCAGAATAACAAAGCGCCCCACAGGCAGGAAAGAAAGAAAGCGTTACAGCAAGGGCCAACATGGAACCTTGAGAGAAACCTGCAAAGGCCACCTGATCCCAGGATAAGGCATGTTCAGTCATAAGAGACTGTAGCAATTCACCAAGAAAAGGGATCAGGATCTCTATTTCTTGCCAAATGCGATCTCCGTCAAAATCTTGTAACCCAAACCACTGGTATCCAAAAGGGTTTGTTTCACAAGGAAATGGCGCATTAGGCGCTATAAAAAGGGTTGAAGGGAGACGAGGGCCCAAAAAATCCACCAACCTGATGAGGTCGTCACCACTGGCACCATATCCATGCAACAACATAACGAGAGAATCTGGATGCCCAGAACCGTGGGGACCATAGGCAGGTCCTAACAAGTGTGTGTGTTGAGGAAAATGCGTCATGTTAAATTTTATCTACCCCATATGTATCCAAAGGGAAAAAGCAATCGCGGGGCCTAACGGAAAAACAGTTTTTTTGACATAAAAACGCCAAAAAACACCTAAAAGAACCCCTGCAAACCCTGTTATGAATAAAAAAGAAGGCAACGCAGCCAACGAAATCCAAAGACCTGAGACTGTTAAAAACTTAACATCTCCCCATCCAAGCCCCTCTTTTTCTCTCAGAGCATGGTAGGCTATTTTCAAGAAAAAAGCCAGGGCGAAAAAGAGGCCGCACCTGAAGCCTATTGTCGGAGAAAAAGAAAAATTTGCTTTCCACGCATAAAGAAGCGTCAATAAGATCAAAGCACCATCTGGGATGATGCCTTCTTGAAAATCTGAAAAACTTATCCACCAAAGCGTCCCATGAAAAATGAAAAACCAAACACTTAAATTAGATTGAATCACCAAAAAACCAAGGCCAACAACGATCAAAAGGTTTCCAAATTTTTGGACAAAGGAGTCCTCCCTAGCAGCAAAAAAAGAAAACAGAGCCCATCCTAAAAAAACCGAAAAGAGCATTGATGAAAAAAAAATTAACTTTAAATCCATGCTTGTGTTTCCAAAAAAATTGACATAAGGTAATGGTAAATAAGCACATTTTTAAAAAAGTGTGGAGGCTTTTGTGAAAAACCCTGGCTTTTTACAAAAAAAAGTAAATTTTACCGATTACACAACAGATGAATCAAAGATTTTTTAAATCCACCCGTGGAATGTTGGGCATGTTAAAAATTCGCTTTTTTTTAGATCTTGGTTTCTTGTTTGTTATGCTGTGTGGGATTTCTGGTTGTGAAAAGAGCCTGCTTCGTGAACATCATGATCCTTTTTTGAAAAAAAGTAAGTCAGATTATGAACACATGACAAAACCAACCTTCCTTGTTCCGCCTCCTTCTCTTTCGAAGCCCCCAAGCTTACCTAAAACGACAAACCGACAACTTTGGCCACCTTCGTTTGAGAAAAAAATCACGGTTCATTTTTCAGAGTCCATTCCGCTGAAAGATATTTTTGAAGCTGTTGCAGGCCAGGCCAGCGTCAATTTAGCGTTTGACCCAGCTTTTACAAAACACAAAGGCCTTTTTTATCAGGCGTATCAACAACCGATTAAAGAAATTGTTAAAAATATTTGTGCGCTGGCTGGCGTTTGCTATAAAATTCAACATAACACGTTGGTTATACAAGAAGACATTCCCTTCCTTAAAACTTACTTCATTCCCTTTTTAACTGGCACGCGCCAAAACCAAAACCGCATTTCCATCACCACGGACGTGCTCAACAATACTGGCGAAAAAGGACCTGCCTCAGACAATGGTTCAGACACTTTGCTCACGTCAAACAGCGTGACAGATTTTTGGGGAGAGCTGGAACAGGCCTTAAAGCTGATGCTCGCCCATTCCCAAGAAGCAATTCAAAAAAAAAGAAGCGCTTCTGGCCAAAGCCCCCTAAACTATGCCCTTCACAAACAGGCAGGTATGCTCTCTGTTTATGGAACCCAAAATCAGCATAATCTGGTGGAGCTTTATTTGAATCAGCTAAAAGAGCAAACCTCAACCCAGATTGTTATTGAAGCAAAAATTGTTGAGGTGGCTTTGTCAGACAAAAACCAAACAGGGATCAATTGGTCTTTGCTGGGGCATCAAGCTTCGGCTTTTGCTCCGATGGGAGAATTTACACCCCACGGCACGCCGTTTAATAAGATCAAACCTGAAAAAAATTTATTCACCATCGCCTTCAAAAAAGGAGATTTTTCTGCCATTGCCCAATTAATGACCCAATTTGGAACAACGCGCACCCTTTCTAATCCCAGGATGACGGTTTTAAACAACCAATCTGCTTTGTTTAAATTTGCGAAAAACGAAGTCTTTTTTCGCCTCGATGTAGAACGCTTGATTGCCGCAGATGGAAAGCCTGATGTAGAAAACACAACCAGCCAAGTTCAAACCATCCCCATTGGGCTTGTGATGGTTGTGCAACCCTCTGTTAATTTAGAAACCCAGGAAATCACCCTCACCTTGCGCCCCAGCATCTCTAAAATTGTGGCAACCAAAGAAGACCCGGCGGTTACCATCAAATCAAACAACGCAGTGACCTCCACCATTCCTGTCGTTCAAATTCGAGAAATGGATTCGGTTTTAAAGGTGCGCTCAGGGGAAGTGATCGTGATGGGTGGGTTTATGGAAGAGGTTGTGGAGGACAAAGCCGCAGGCCTTCCCGGGCTGCAAGATATTCCCATTTTAGGAAACATATTTCAGGGCAGGGAAGACCAACGAGAAGTGACGGAACTGGTTATTTTTCTCAAAGCTTCTATCGTTCAGGACGAAACCGTCCAACCTGCGGACTATCGTCTCTACAACCAGTTTACCCAAGACCCAAGGCCATTGTTTTAAAAATAAATTTAAATTCAGGAAGCGAGAGCCCTGAGGGGCTCTCGCTGATGTCGCTTAAAGCGGATAAAATCTCAAAGTGTTATATCCATTATTCCCGACGCCTTTTTGCTGATCTATCGCCTGTTGGGGTAGTCTCCCAAAATGCCTCAGGCAATGCTCTTCTTCGTCTTGATCCATGCGTCGTTGGTTGATCCCGTTCTGATACACGTACCCATCAAGTCTTCCTTCCCGCTTTAATGCAAGGGAGGGGATTTCATCATAAAGGATTTTGAAATCAGCTGCAGGTGTTTGCTGGCGTTCAAGAGATGTGGGTGCTCTAAACATTTCTTCTTGGGTGATGCAGGTGCCTTTGTAGTCGAAAATATCTTCTGCAAAGGGATCCATGGAGAAAAACTTGAGCTGCCCAGTTATTTCAACAAGATCGGAAAGCTTCACCGCCACACAAACCTCTGCGAGTTCATACCTGCCCAGTTCACCATCTTGGTAGTATAACGGGCTAGAAGCGTCAGGCCTTAGCTTATAGAGTGTGTCTTGGATTTTTTTCTTTTTAACACCCATGTGTTCCAAAATTTCCCTGATATGGTTAACCGCACCGGTGTGGGTTTTTCCACCATGCATGAGGCGTCGCTTATTCTGGGTCCATTTCAAATCATCTTGGGCTGTAAAAATACGGGCGACCCAATCGTTTTTCTTCTTTGAATCCAGGTTAGTTTTAAGGATTTCTTTCATCGACTCGAGGGAATTAGTTGAATGCTTATGGAAGGTCACAAGCTTCACCCCATCCGTGACAGCGATACCAATGCAAGGATTTAAGGGCCCAATGACTGCGATTTCCTGTTGGGATTCTTGGATAGGGTACACCTTATAGCTTCCCTGGTGGATAAGTGTCAGGTTTTCTCCTTCTTGCCTTTTAAGATAGTTAAACGGCAGATCAACGGTTGTGAGGGTGCCATTTTCCTTTAAATCCAGTTCACATTTAACGGCCCATGAGGGAAGAGAGGTCAAAAATCCCAGCACCATAAACCCAAAAATTTTTTTCTTTAACACAAGCATCTCCTTTTTTTCAAAAAATTAACCATAAGGCAAAAAATATGCTTTGAACAGTAAACATTTTTTAGTTTTGGCAATAAAAAATTTTAAAAATTACAAATAATCGATTGTTTATTCGCTTTTTTGTTATGTATCCGAAGAGATGCTTGGCAATCTTCAGCAAAAGATTTAAGAAGCAGGAAAGAAACAGGGAGCGTTTTTTCATGAGATCCGCGAGTATAAGAAATGCGAAGGCGTAGGCGGAAAGACCTGATTTGAAAATTGAAAAAAATCTGACTTTCTCTTTGGCAGGATTGAAGGGCATAACCCAGTAGATAATAAAAAAATCTGAAAAAATTTTCTCGTAGAAGCTTTGTCTCCAAAGGCTCTGGGGAAAACGTTGACATGTGAAGCACAAGTTTCTTGCGTTGGATCAAAGGCTGAAAAAACTTTTGTAAGCGTGCGAGCATGTGAACCAGATCAATCACCTGTTTTTCCTCGGTGATGGGAGCGGATAGCAAGGTTTTTTGTTCTAATAACCAAGAAGCATTTAGCAACTTCTTGGCTTCATCAAGGGCTCCAGTTAATGCAAATGTATCACTTATGTCCTGATAGGTTATAAGGTGCTCACCATTAGGCAGGGGAATATATTTAAATTTAAGGCGGATCCCGTCTTTCCGTTGGCAAATTCCCTCTTGGAAATTGCGTTGGAGCATGGCGGTGCAAATAGTTTTTTTAAAATGCTCAAACGCTTCCCGGGTTTGAAAAAAATTTTTCTGTTGGGTAAAAAATTCTGCGATGTATTGGTTTTTCCAGGAACAAGATGTTGAGCAATCCCAAAATTTTTTACAGCTTTCATTCATCAAAACGATGCGTTGATCAACGCTTAAGATCAAAATTCCCTCTTGAAGATGACGCGTAAGGATAGTTTGTACAGCTATCAACGCGTTGTGTTTACGTTCAAGGATCAATTGCTCAGTCATATTTTCAAAGATAAAAACAACGCCCCCCTTTTGATGGGGCAGAATAGTCATTTTCAGGCTTCGCTCATCGGGCAGATGAAGCATCTCCTCTTTTGGGTAGTACTCTTGAAAAAAATTTAGAAACCGTTTTTTGTAAGCAGAAAAATCAAGAACTTCTGGGAGAAGCCGTTGGTTGCGAAGCTCATCAAATAAATCTTCAAAGGAAGGCTCTTTAGCAAGCCAATCAGGATGTAGGCTAAAAAGCTCTTGAAAGGCTCGGTTAGCATAAAGAAGCCGCTGGGTTTTTTCAAAAAAAGCGATACCTTGGGGCAGATGCTCTGCTGTTTTTTTAAAAACAGCTAGTTGGGAGCGCAACCCCTCCTGTTGCTTTTCATGGTCTGAAACATCAAACCCCATTCCCCAGGTTCCACGGGTGTGGGGGTCTGGTTTTTCCCAAATTTCAAAAAAATGCCGCTTTTGGTGAATGCGCTTAGAAAAGGTAGCCCGCTCAACCTGTCCTGTTTGTTGAACTTTTTGAAAAAGGCTTGCGACTTGGCTTGAGGGAAAAAAAGTTTCTTGGTTCCACAAAACTGCCTCAAGGGAATTCCCCTGGATCTGAGCATAGAGTAGGTTACAAAAATCCACCTGTTGTTTGGCATTGCGGTGCCACAGCAGCAAAGGAAAATCTTGCAACACCTCAGATACTTTTTCAT
>JBOFKH010000249.1:0-6831 GCA_051657225.1 Alphaproteobacteria bacterium | reverse complement strand
CTTGCATGAGGAGGTCATGGCTAGCGGCCCAGGTTGCGATCCAGAAACATCCCGCAATAAAAGAAGGAGATGCAACCTTGACAGACCCATGGCTTACCCACCCAATGCCAAGCAACACAAAGCTTTGGCAAAGCAAGATCCAACCCTTTCGCTTGCCCCAGATGCGCGTGAGGAGGGGAACGGAAACAACATCAAACAACGGTGCCCACAAAAATTTAAAGCCATAGGGCAGATGTAAAAAAGAGATAAATCCCAGGGCCACATAGGAAAACCCCTCGTCTTTCAGCCAAAGGGAAAGGGTGGAACCCGTTAAAAGAAAGGGAATGCCCCCAAAAATCCCCCAAAGCCATAAATTTAGGAGGGGGACAGAGAAGACGCGCGATGCAGAAAACACAGAACCCGAAGAAGCAGAAGGAAAAGAAAAGAGGAAACCCGCACCCTCACTATTTAAAAATAGCCACGTTTAACAAAGTGTAACCCAAGATTTTTTTCTAAACAAGCTTCATGAAATAAAGTTGTCGAAGCCTTAAGGATATGTTTAAAATCGAACGAAATTGATGAAACAGATAAACACATGAGCATACGCCTTTTTATAGACCAGCCTTTGAAAAACGCCCCCCAAAAGGTTTTGCCATCCATCCAGCAGCAACACTACCTGCTCCGCGTGATGCGCCTTCAAGAAGGTGATCGCGTTTTTCTTTTTAACGGCAAAGATGGAGAGTGGGAGACTGAATGCCTTCAAACCAAACAGCCTAAAAAGATGCATCTCCAAATTTTGTCTCAAGTTCGTGGGCAACCCATCCAAACCCATGCCTTTTTTCTTTTTTTTGCTCCCATCAAAACCGCCCGAATGGACATGCTGATTGAAAAAGCAACGGAGCTCGGCGCAACGCATTTCATCCCTTGCATCACAGATCGAACGACCCAACGCCACCTTAACCTGGAACGACTTCAACGCATCAGCCTTGAAGCTTGTGAGCAAAGCCAACGCCTCAACATCCCCCATTTTTTTGAGCCGGCGCCCCTGTTCAAACAATTAAGTCAGCAGACCACCCAACCAGCACACCTTTTTTGGATGGTTCCGCCTTCTGAAACATTCAACTCGCCCCCCCTTTTACAGGCCCTTCAAACCCTTGCTTCACCTGATTCATCTACCACATGGGGAATTTTGGTAGGCCCCGAAGGTGGGTGGAGTGAAAAGGAATTGAATCAACTCCAGCAATCATCCTCCCCCACCCTTACCCCAGCGTCTCTTGGCACGCAGATCTTGCGGTCAGAAACTGCAGCCTGTTTAGCTTTGGGAATGTTAAACCACTATGTTCAAACCACTTTCAGCATTTAAGGGATCAAAAAAATCCTTTGACAGTCCTACAATCTTACCTATATTGGCCTAAAAACGATCTTTCGAGCTGTTAACGCTTTGCTGGAAAGCTTTATGTTAGCCTCTTTCGATTCGTTGAAAGACCCACAGGTTGACTGGAATGAGATGGAAAAGAAGACTCACTTGGCGCGCACCTTTCGCTTTTTTTTCACGCTTCTTTTGCTTTGGGGATTCATGGAGGCAAAGGTTTCGCTCGCATCTCCCCTCCCTGTTACGAAAATTGTTAGAGGATCGGCAAGCGTTTCTGCTATCCCTCCTGAAAAGGTGTGCCATTACTATGCCTCACATATGGAAAAAACCCATGGCATTCCCGATAAGCTTTTAACCGCCGTTTCTTTAACAGAATCTGGAAGGTCTACGGTTAAAGGTCTTGTCTCTTGGCCGTGGACCTTGAACGCTGAAGGTAAAGGCTATTATTTTTCAACTAAAACAGAGGCTATCCTTGCGGTTCAACGCCTGCAAGCAAAAGGTATTAAAAGCATTGACGTTGGTTGCATGCAGATCAACCTACATCATCATCCCCAGGCTTTTTCAAGCCTCGAAGAAGCGTTTGATCCAGCTTCAAATGTGGCTTATGGAGCAAACTTTTTAAAAACGCTCCAAAAATCCCACAAAAATTGGGCTAAAGCAGTTGCGCATTATCACTCTGCAACGCCGTCTGTGCATCTGGTTTATCAGAACAAAGTTCTCAAGACTTGGCTGGAAGAAAAGCAAAAAAAACCAACCCTCTTTTCCCAACGCAGGTATCCCCTTCATACGGGAAGCCCTCGGGCTTTTTTTGGAAGAACGACTTCACGCACACTTCGCCGGGCGGCATCTCCCCCTCCGCCTGCCTGGGTCAAGAAGCACACGAGCGCACCTAATTTATCTCAGGTTCCAGAGGTTCAGCGCGTCTCTTCTCAAGCCATCTACCAAACACGCGGAAAAAAAATCATGAAAACAAGGTCTTTGCCCACAAAAAAAGATCCCCTTTCCAAAGGCCCTTCTTGGCTTTTGGGGAAAGCAACTGAAAAACTTCCAACTCCTTAGGTATTTAGTCCCAGACTGTTCCGAGATGAGTATCGTAAATGCTTCCCTCAAGCGATCGCAATAACCAACCTGCGCCGCTTGATCAACCAGTCTTCAGATAAACGCCCTGCCCTTTATTAATGTTTTTTTATTACAAATAATTAGATAATAGTTGATATAATCAATTATTGTTTTTTATAAATAAAAACAGTAATTTGAAAAGAACTAGAGGCTGTAGAATATAATATGAAATTATCACATTTCTTTTTTTTATTCTTTATGACGGGGTGGAGCTTAATCAGCGATGCGTATACGGTTTCCTCTGACGCAACAAAATCCTCTAAAAGCGCCTCTCCATTTTCTTTTGACCGCGAAGCCCTTGATCAATGGTATGAAGCGCGTCAAGGGGCCCCCCTTTGGTTTTCAGGCAATAAACTTTCCACTGAAGGAAAACAAGCAGCCAGCGCGCTGGCGTTAGCTCAAACCCACGGCATTGGACCGCAACGGTATCAAGATTTACTTGCGCAAATTGGCATAGCAGCTGAGCTTAACCCATCAGAGCTAGCAAATCTAGATTATCACCTCACCTTGGCTGTTCTGGATTATATTGCTTTGATTGGTGGTGAACGCACCAACCTTAAAAATTTAGATCGCCAACTTTACATCAAAGTGAAAGAGCTTAATGAGGTTGCACTGCTGCGCAAAAGCTTTGAGTCTCAAAAACAGCCCTGGTTGGAGCAAGTTTTACCACATCATTCCCAGTATCAAGCTTTACAAAAAACTTTGATGCGATACCTGGAAAAACAAAAACAGGGCGGATGGCCTAAACTTCCCCTAAACGTAAAAGCCCAGTTGGGGGATCGCCACATCTGGGTAACCCAGTTGCGACAGCAACTTGTGATGCAAGATGCGATGGATGGCGAAGATATCACTTCAGACCTGTTTGATCGATCCATTCAAAAGGCCCTTAAGGTTTTTCAGCTTTCCCACGGGTTAAAGCCAGATGGGAATTTAGGCAAAGAAACGCTGGAAGCTTTGAATATCCCGGTTGAAAAGCGGATCGAGCAGATCACTTTAAACCTGGAGCGGTGGCGCTGGCTTCCCCAAGACCTTGGAGACAAGTATGTGATCGTCAATATTCCCACCTATGAGCTCTATGGCGTAAAGGATGGAAAAACCTCCCTTAAAATGCCGATTATTGTGGGAAAAGCTTACCGAAAAACCCCCATTTTTAACGCCAGCATGACCCACATCGTGCTTAACCCATCCTGGACCGTTCCCCAAAGCATCGCTGTTAAAGATAAAGTGCCTCTTTTCTCAAAAACCCCTGCCCTTGTTAGCAAAGGAAATTATCGGATTTTTACAAAGGATGGCGCTGAAGTTAGCCCAGAAGATGTTAATTGGGGAGCCTACCATGGAAGTTCTTCGCTTCCTTATGTGATCAAGCAATCTCCAGGGGCTCACAATGCTTTAGGTAAGATTAAATTCCACATCCAAAATCCTTTCAGCATTTATCTACACGGAACACCAAACCAAAAATTGTTTAGCGCTTACCAAAGAGCTTTCAGTTCTGGTTGCATCCGTGTTGCGTTTCCTCTAGAGCTTGCCTCCTTTGTTCTAGACTCACCACAGTGGTCTAGGAAGGTTCTTGAGGCTGAAACTAAGGGCGATAAAACCAAAAGCATTCCCCTCAAAACCTCCCTTCCTGTTTATCTCACCTATATGACCGTTTGGGTTCGAGATGATGGCCGAGCATCTTTTGCTAAAGATATTTATGGCAAGGATTCAAGTGTCGCTAAGTTTGTTGAAAAAACCTTGAATACGCCTTCTCCCAGAGCCTCGTTTTAGAAAAATAGCTCAAGCAACTTTAGGGAGAGAAAAATCCTCTTCATCCTCTTCTTGATGGTGTTCAATATCATCCGTATGGGTGGTGTAACGATAAGGTGCATCCAGTTTTTCAAAATATCTAAGGGCAAGCGTATAGGTAATAATAGAGGGGATCATAATAACCCAAAGCCCCCAATGCCCAAACCAAGCTGTGAGGTAAATTAAACCAAACGATGTAATCACAAACATCAAAGCTTGTGCGCTAGCAAAACCTAGGGTAATAGCAGTCATACGTTTCATCACCGGCATGTGGCGATAAAAAATGGCGGCCGCTGGAACCTGCCCCACTCCAAAAAAACCTACAAAAATCTGGATTAGCAATACCTGGAGCGGACTTGAAACATGACCGAGCACAAAAGGCAAAAGCATGACACAAGGCGCCAACCCAAGCAGCAAAAATCTAATCAATTTCAAAGGATAGATTCGGTAGCTGAGCTGAGCAAAAAAGATGTTAGCAACCACAAAAGAGACGGAAGCTATCAAATTATTTCTAATAACTGCATTAGACGTGTAATGAAATTCTTGTTTTAAAATGTCCCCACAATAAAAATAAACAAAATACATCCAAACAGGGCTTGCGCAAAAAATAAAAAAGAGAGCCACAAAAGTTCGAGAATTTATTTTTTCAGACAAAGTGTTCGTGATTTGTTCTTTTCTTTTTTTAAGAAACTCAGGGGTTTCTCTAAGATTGCTGCGTGCAGCTGTGCCTATAACAGCGATGGTCGCGCCAAAGAAAAAAATAGGTCTCCAGTCATAGGAAAAGGTGGTGATAAGCGTTGCAATGCCTAAAGCCGCCATACTACCAATGCTTGCAGAGACACTCAACCAAGTAACGATAGGATAGCGCGCAGGCGATGGAATCGTTTCAGTCAAGTAAACCCCTGCACCGACAATCTCTCCCATAGAAGACATGCCTTGAAGTCCTCGACAAAGGGTTACAATCCAAGCAGCTGCAATCCCAATAGATTCGTAAGTTGGCACAAACGCCATGGTCGCGCAGGAAGCTGACATCAAAAAACTGGTCAGCACAACCGTTTGTTTCCGGCCAATATGATCTCCAATATAGCCAAATAAAAGCGCACCAAAGGGCCTGAACACAAAAGAAGAGCAAAATGCAAACGCTGCTAAAAGAGACGATGTAAAAGCATCTGTTTTAGGAAAAAAGAGCTCATTAAGAAAAACCGCCATGTGCACATAAAGCATCAGGTCAAAATATTCAAAAAAAGTCCCGATCTGCAGGAGACCTACTGACTCTTTTTGCCGCATCGTAAGCGATGAAAAATACCCCATTGAAACCTCCATTCATTCTTTTTTTACGATTGATAAATAAAAAAAAACGTTTCGTCAATTTTTTTATCAAAAGAATTTTTTAGAACGGCGTTTTAGAATGGCGATATATAGCTTAAGCTAAAAAATCGTCTTCTGCTGGGGCATAGCCATTTAAAAAAGAATCTAAGCTTTGGGGCTTGCCTCCCTCTACCAACACCTGTAAGGGGCGAAGGCTTCCCTCCTGACAGCCAATCAACAAGCGATCATCTAACAATTTCCCAGGAGTCCCCGTTTGAGGTTCAAGTTTGGCTTCTAAAATTTTGAGCCGCTTTTGGCGCCAGGTGCACCACGTGCCAGGAGAAGGATTAAGGGCTCGGATCTTTCGCTCGAGAACAAAAGCAGGCACGTTCCAGTCTAACTCTCCCTCTTCTTTTCGAACCTTAGAAGCATAAGTGATGCCCTCCGTTGGTTGAAGCTGCAACCTCCGTTGTCCGTTTAAAAAAGGAAAAAGCTCTTGGGAGAGAAGCGCCGCACCCAATTCAGAAAGCACCCCTTGGAGCTGAAGATACGTTGCGTCAGGCGCGATAGAAATCTCTTGTGTTGCAAAAAAAGGCCCTGTATCTAACCCCTCATCCATCTTCATCAAGGTAATACCTGTGGCTTGATCCCCTTCAAGAATAGCCCGATGAAGGGGGGCCGCCCCTCGCCACCGTGGAAGCAAGGATGCATGCACATTGACACACCCCAGGGGAGGAATGCCTAAGACAGCTTTAGGGAGCAAAAGCCCATAGGCCACCACCACAACAACATCAGGCTTTAGAGCAGCTAGATGAGCATGCGCTTCAGGAAATTTCAGAGAAGAAGGTGTTTCAACGGGCACCCCCCAACCCTCAGCAAGTTGGTGAACGGGGGTCTTTTCAAGGTGCTGTCCTCTGTTTTTGGGGCGTGGCGGCTGGGTGTAAACGGCGACGACCTCATAGCGCGGGTCCTCTAAAAGAACCTTCAAGGAAGGTACTGCAAATTCGGGAGACCCCATAAAGACGACACGCACTTTTCTCCCAAAAGCATCTTCTTTTTCTGAATTAGGTTGCAGGAGCATCAGCAGATTTTTTTGCCTTTATTAATTTTTTAAGAATCATCTCTCGCTTCAAAGCAGAAAGACGCTGGAGATAAAGGATGCCATCAAGATGGTCAATCTCATGTTGAATGCAAACCCCCAACAGGTCTGTTCCGTAAAGCTCACACGTGTTTCCCTGGGGATCAAGATAACGCACTTTCACTTCTGC
>JBOFKH010000248.1:0-1049 GCA_051657225.1 Alphaproteobacteria bacterium | reverse complement strand
CAAAGAAAATCTCGTGCGAATACTACCACTGGTCTTCAACGTACTATCGGCCTCGGTGACATCCTCTTAGACATGGTTTGCGGTCATCTGGTGATGGGGCGGATTCTTATTGCATTTGCTCCGTCCAATGGAAATGGCTCGATGATTTAAAAAAGAAAAAAGCAGGGTGGGAGGAGCCTGCAGCAGACATTACCCCTGCTGAGCATTGTGGCATGTTGGTGGGAGCATATTGGCCCAACGTCTCAGGGGTACAGCTCGAGTTTCTCTTCATTCACGCATAAATCTTTCGCCTTTTACTAAAGATTTCCGTGGAGGGGAACATTTGCGAGTTTTTGCTATTTTTGGACGCTCTGCTCACAGCAGAGCCACATGCATTTGTTCAAAATCAGAGAATGTTTTAAAGCTTTGGGTCTGTTGAGCCAAACGCTGGGCAAAATGATTCACTGCTTTGAAGCGTTCCAAGCGCCGCACGCTGGTGGCCCCTGCTGGTCAGAACGTTGGAAATGCAACACAAACTCAGGCCAAACATGCATAAAAAAAGCCATTGCAAACATTTTATTTAAAGTAAGACCTATCATGTGCAATGAGCTAATCATCGTCAGGTGAGTCTTGAACGGCGGGTTGGCTTTATCAGCAGATTGACGGTAAAGCCTGAGCTGATGCGTGGTGTTTGGTCCGTCATAAAGAAGAAGAAGAAGAAGCCTCCCCGTCGGGGAATCGAACCCCGGTCTTCCGCGTGACAGGCGGAGATACTGTCCACTATACTAACGAGGACTGCCTCTTGTGGCCAGTGTTTTGCGTGCGCAACCGGTGAGAAGTCACTTAATCCTGGATATGCTTTCCATTATGGGAGTTATTATTTAACCCTTTTTATTTTGGCCAAGGGAGCAGGAGAGGAGCTTACCCTGTCCTGTGGAGGAATCAACCCACAATGGAAGGAGATGAGGGGTTTGTTCATTTCGCTTCCAGGAAGTTCAAAGAAAATCTCGTGCGAATACTACCACTGGTCTTCAACGTACTATCGGCCTCGGTGACATCCTCTTAGACAT
>JBOFKH010000247.1:0-11853 GCA_051657225.1 Alphaproteobacteria bacterium | reverse complement strand
GTTTTTCAGGCTTCTATTCAGGTCTGACCATTGGTCATGCTTCGGGACACTCGAACGTAAAAGTTGATCCTGTAAAGCTTGATCTTGCTCTTAAAGGCATGAATGGTGGTGTCTTTCTTGGGTATGGTAAAGAGCTTGGCACAAGCCGTGTTTACCTTGGCCTTGAAGCAGCTTACCTGATGTCTGGCGAAAAAATGGAAGCAAAATTTGATTTGCCAGCAACTGCAGCAGCACCAGTATCAGGAGAAGTAAAAGCTTCTTTTAAGAAAAAAAGCAGTTTAGAAGTTGCTGCCCGGATGGGTATCGCCATGAACAATGCCATGACTTATATCAAAGCTGGTATCGTGAATAGCCAATTTCAGTTGAAAGGTAGCATCGCTCCTTCTGTTGCTGCTGCTCCGCTTGTTCCTGTTGCTTTCAGTGAAAAAATGCGCCTTAACGGCTTGGTAGTGGGTGCAGGGATTGACCTTAAAGTCTCTCGCAATATGATGATGGGTCTTGGCTATACCTACACCACTTACAAAGCTTTTAATAAAAATCCCAACGTTAAAGATATTAAACCCTTTTCCCATAACGTGATGTTCCGTCTTGGCTATGCTTTCTAATTTCGGGAGAAATTTGAAGCTAAATTAAGCAAAAAAGGCTCTTGTCTCTGTGATGATGAGAGTCTTTTTTTATAAAATAGGTTAATTTGATGATGAAAAAAATTTCATACGCGCTTACGGGTGCAACGCTTTTAGCGTCTGTGGCAATGGCTTCAGATATGAAACCAGTGCCTGCCCTTTCTCCTAAATGTGATTTTTCAGGATTTTATTCAGGTCTGACCTTTGGTCATGCTTCGGGACACTCGAACGTAAAAGTTGATCCTGTAAAATTTGATTTTGCTCTTAAAGGTATGAATGGAGGTGTCTTTCTTGGGTTTGGTAAAAAGCTTGGCATAAACCGTTTTTACCTTGGTATTGAAGCAGCTTACCTAAGGTCTGGCGAAAAATTGGAAACGGAATTCAGTTTGCCACCAACCGCATCAATTAATACGGCTTTCAATACTGCTGTTACGAATGTTGCTGCTGCTAATGCCGTTGCTCGTACTGGCGCCGCTAATGCTGCTCGTACTGCTGCTGTTGCTGCTGCTAATGGTATTCGTGCTGCTGCTGGCGGTGTTATTACTGCTGCTGTTAATACTGCTGCTGCTAATGCTGCTAATGCTGCTCGTGCTGGTATCCCAGCTCCAGTTCAAGTTCCATTTCCAGTTCTAGCTTCAGGAAATGCAGAACTATCTCTTAAGAAAAAAAGCAGTTTAGAAGTTGCTGCTCGGATGGGTATCGTCATGAACAATGCTATGCCTTATGTTAAAGTTGGTATCGTGAACAGCCAGTTTCAGTTAAAAGGTTCTGTCACGCCTGCTACTCATGTCGTTCCTATGGCTACCTCTACTATCAATGAAAAAATGCGCCTTAACGGCCTTGTGGTGGGTGCAGGGATTGACCTTAAAGTCTCTCGCAATATGATGATGGGTCTTGGCTATACCTACACCACTTACAAAGCTTTTACGAAAAATGCTGACGTTCAAAGTATCAAACCTGTTTCCCACAATGTGATGTTCCGTCTTGGCTATGCTTTCTAATTTTGGAAGAAGTTTGAAGCTGAATTAAACAAAAAAAGACGCTTATCTCTTGAGGTAAGCGTCTTTTTTTATAGCGTCAATCGAGAACAACACCCAAGGCGTGACACATTTCGTCCCATTCCCGCAGGCTCATAGCTGTTTCTTGGCGCTTTACCTGCTCACCCCGTATCAGTCGCTGAATCACCTTCAGAGCACCTGCTGAAAAAGAAGCAGCATTGACGCGATAGTCCAGAAAAGCCTCATACGCAAAAGGAACCCAAGCTGCTAGAATATCAAGCATCACCTTGGCATAGGCTTGGATTTCATATTGGGCATGGGGATCTGCCCGCAGGGCTAAAAAATGCATCAGATTATGCAAATCAACCTTCCAGTACCACTGGGTGTAATAATTTAGCGTCAGGTTCATGCGAGCTAGTTCCCGGGCGAGGCAATCTCGTTCAGGGTCTATCACTTCTCCTGCTTCTGTCTGGTTTAACAGCAAAGCGTAGGTGTCATAAGCTTGTTCCGCATCCCGCCGCAAAAGGCGAGCAACTTCAGCGCTCTGCTCAGGGGTTAGTATTTCTCCGCGCCCTTGGCGATTATGGGTTGCTTGGGCCGCGATATGCTCAGGCTGAGGAATGTAAAACTCTTTATCCATGATCGAATAACGTGCAGAGTATTCATTGACATTAGCCGTTCGATGCCGAATCCACTGTCGTGCAATAAAAATAGGTAATTTAATGTGAAATTTAATTTCACACATCTCAAACGGCGTGGTATGGCGATGCCTGAGGAGATAGCGGATTAGTCCTCTGTATTCATGGATTTTTTTTGTCCCTTTACCATAAGAAACCCGGGCAGCCTGCACAATGGAAGCGTCTCCCCCCATATAATCCACAACTCGGATAAACCCATGATCCAAAACAGGAAAAGGTTTTTCCAAAATGTCTTCGAGGGCTGGAACCGTTAAACGTGCAGTTTTAGAAAAAATTTCATCCGAGGAAGGGGAAAGTGACATAGACGTTTCCTAAAAACAGGGAAAAATTTGGCGCGCCCGAGAAGATTCGAACTCCTAACCCCCAGATCCGTAGTCTGGTGCTCTATCCAATTGAGCCACGGGCGCCGTGAATGTCTTACTAACCTACGATAATGCTCCCTAAAGTTCAAGGCCGTTTTTTCATTTTTTTAATTCAAAAACCTTTTAGCCCATTCTAAGAATTTTACAAAAGACCTTGGACGTTTAAAAGCCATTTTCGCCATTGTTCTCGAACAAAGGCGCGCGTAAGGCCTCGATGCAGGCGCAGGGATTCTTGGTTTAAAAAATCCACAAGCCGTTGGGCTGAAAGGAAGGAGCGTTCCATGTGTTGGATCAGAAACGTCAAAACTTCATCTTCAACCTCTACCTGTAAATCTGCAAAAAGCTTTTGGAGCACTTGGTGAAGCAGGTCATCATCTGGTGAAAAAATTTGAGCAACGGGAAGCATTTTTAAGCGAGAATGCAAATCTGCAAGACTAACCTTCCACCGGGCGGGGGGCTGAGGTGCTAACAATAAAAGCCAGCCTCTATTTTCTTGAATAGCATTATAAAGGTGGAACAGATAAGTTTCATCTCTAAAGAGGTGCGCGTTATCAATGACGAGGGCAGGGTGTTTCAAGACCAGGTCTGTGGGCGTCCATGCGTTACAAACAGTTTCCTCCACCCAATACCCTTGGGTATGATGTTTCCATACATGGCCTAAGTGGGTTTTGCCACACCCAGGAGGGCCATAAACTGCTAAACAGCGTTGGGGCCAATTGGGCCAGCGTTGGATCCATGCAAAGGCCTCTTGGTTGCTTGGGCTTGTATAAAAACGCTCCGAAGACAGGACAGGGGGCAGATCTAACGGCAAAAGCAGTTGGGTTGCATCACGCATCAGGCTTTAAGGCTTTTGGGTTATAAAGAGAACTGTCTAAATAGGCCTGGACCATAAAACGTATGCAGACTCCCAAAACCGCCGCCACGGGAAGTGCCAGCAGCACTCCTGTAAACCCGCTTAAAACCGCGCCAGCAAACAAGGCAAACATAATCCAAACGGGGTGTAGGCCTGTGTGTCCGCCCACAAAGTTAGGGGTTAAAAAAAGGCCTTCCAAAAGCTGACCTCCTGCATAGACAAGCCCGATTAACCCAACGCCTCCCCAGGTGGTGAATTGGATGGCTCCCAGAATCAGGGCAATCAATAAACCGATTAAAAACCCAACATAGGGAATAAATGCAAGTAAACCTGTAAGCGTCCCGATGATAAATGCTGAATCCAGGCCAACAAAAGCAAGGGCTGTGCTGTAATATAATGCCAACACAACGCATACCAAAAGCTGTCCCCGGGCATAGGCCCCAAGGGTTTTATCAATTTCACTAAAAAGGATTCGAAACCTCGTTACCTGGCTTCTAGGGATGAGGGCATCAAGCTTTGCCAAAAGAATTTGCCAATCTTTCAAGAGATAAAATGCCACAACGGGTGCTATAAAAATGAGAGATAAGAGATTAGCCAGGGCCAATCCACTTGTGAAAACAGTTCCCAAAAACGTCAGAAACCAGCTAAACACCTGTCCGAAAGAGCCTGTCGCCATTTTTTTCAAAGAATCAAGTTCTTCCACAGAAACATATTGGGAAAAATTTTCAAAAAAAGGCTCCATTTTTTTTAAGACATGCTGACCATATTCTGGAAAATGCCCTAAAAGAAAAAGCAGCTCTGACTTAACAAAGGGAATAGTGATAAACAAAAGTACCAAGACCAGCAAAATGAACGTACCAATGATGAGTGCAGAGCCAAGGGCGCGCGGAAGATGCCACTGTTCAGCTTTCTGGACCAAAGGGTTGAAAATATATGCAATTAAAAAACCTGCTACAAAGGGCATCAACATCCCTTGCAGGAAATAAAAAAGAATGCAAAAAACCCCCAAAAGAACCCCCCAAAATAAAGGGGCTCGCTTGTGAAGCAAGGTGAGTGAAAAAGGATTATGTGTTGGATGAATCACCAATAAAGTTTCTCTTTGTCTTACTTAAATTTCATGCTACGTCTTTTTTTGAATTTCATTGTGCTTGACTGAAATCGAGAAGACGAAAGGGGGGGCTGAAGGTTAGAAAAAGGAAAAGTTTCTTTCATAAGCAGAAGCCACATGCGACTATAAAAAGCAGCGGAAATAAGTGTTGTCAAAGCCATCGAATAGTAGAGAGCTTCAGAAATTGCGGGGTAGGGAAAATTGGGATAGAGAGAAATAAGCACCACGCAAATTTGAAACAATGTATTCAACTTGCTCACCCACAACGGTTTTACTTCAAAAGGTTTTTTGGCTAACCACAAAGACGCAACGCCTGCTAAAATTAAGATATCTCGTAAAACTGCTAAAAACGTGATCCAAGATGGAATCACTCCATAAAACGTGAGGGCCATGAGCACAGAGCTCAGAAGAATTTTATCGGCCAAAGGGTCTAAATAAGCCCCCAAGCGAGAATAAGATTTCAGATAGCGCGCAAAAAAACCATCCACAAAATCTGAGCAAGCCGCCAAGAAAAATAAAATGAAAGCTTCTTGAAATTGGTCTTGAGAAATGAAATATACAATCACAAAACTGGAAAAAAGCCGAAAAAGACTGATTAAATTAGGCAGGGTCACGAAACAACCTTTTTGGACACAAAGACGTCTCCTGGTTGTGGTTGAGAGGATTTTTCAATATCCCATTGATGGGGCAGTTTGGTAACTTTAAATCCTAACGTTTCGAGGTGAATTGCAAAAGGGTCAGCAGACCCCTTCCAAGCAAGGGATATTTTTCCTTGATGTTGAGAAAGGCTCAAAATCTGTTGATGAACCAGCTGCTCCCCAAAAGTGTCTAGGGTTTTCCTAAGCTGAATCCAATCCCCGAAGGATGCTATTCTAACGTTTAGCAAAAGTGGGACACTCTCAGGAGAAGACATCCCATGTGCTGCATCCGCCAGCTGAGAAGGGGTTTCGCTCACGTCTGATGTTTTTTGTTTCAGCCATTTTTCAAGGGCTTTACGTTTAAACGTAAAATGAAACATACCTCGATATTGGGCAGAATTGACCTTTTCTTTTTTCACTGAAAAAGACTCAACCATATCCAAAAGCGTTGTATCCGAAGGCAGGGGAGTAGGTGTAGCTTCTGAGCCATCTGTATAATAAAGGGATGCCTCCCGTAGCGCCCTTCGGTGTGCTTCTAAAATAGCCTCATGGCGGGGGTCAGAAGACCACTTGCCCTGGGGAGCCTGAAGCTCAACCCAAAGCTTATAAACCTGGTTCCCCCTTACAATGGGGAGTGCACCGTCTGCTTTTATGGGTTGTATATTCAAAAAAAGAACAACGCCCCCAAAACCCAGCAGACGAAAAAAAATAGGGAAATAAACAGAGCAAACAAGAAAGGGTCGAGAAAAACGCTTCATGGGCCCCCGAGGCTTTAAGATTTTCCAGAAAAGTTGGCTTATTCTACCTATTTTGCCAGCAAAAAACAAGGGCCGTTTCGTTTTTTTAAATCCTTGGAAAAGCTTGCTTCTTGGAGATAAAAAAAACTAAAATCTTATTCTTATTTCAACCTCTATCTTGGTTTTGAATGCGTCGCAGTTGCCTCAAGACAGTGTTTGATGTAAGGCTCCCTTCCTTTTGAACAAGCACTTTGGCAAATGCTTTTGATGCTTGATTTGGAGCACATCTTTTTTGTGCAAAACCCAAGACAAAAAGATATGAGCGCCGTTTCGAGCACTGCATAGCCGCCGCCAGCGATGAGCCCTCCGATTGCACCAGGGACAGCACCCACAGCAGCGCCAGGAAGGCTTCCCAGCTTGGACAATTCTCCAGAAGCCTCTTCATCCATCACAAGTGACGTTCCAGCAGAAACTGCCCCCCCTGTGAATAAACCACCGTATTTTGATCCCACTTCTGTTCCTTTAATCATTCCTGTCACAAGGCTTAAAGGGGGAATGGCAATAGATTTTTGGTTCATGCACTTTTCGCGCTTTTTTGCTATTTCATCGTCACCACTCTCACATTCTTTTCTACAAAACGTTTAAAATTCTTCAAATTTACAAAGTTTTTCACTACAAACAATGGGACAAACAAGAAATTTGTCTGATTGGAGCATGCTATCTAGCGCTTCTATATTATTTGAGTGGGCTATATCGGGATTGAAATCATCTCGTCTGCCAAAAGACGCATCTGCAAATGCAAGCATAAAGAGACAAAGGGCTATTTTTTTTCTATTTAATATGGCTCAAACTCTTCCTGATTCTGTTCATTTTGTAAAGAAAATACTGACAACAAGGTGTTGATAAATAATAAATTACTTCAATTTTCTGATTTTTGAGGGATAGGTTTTGCTAGATAGAATGCCACTTAAAGGCCGGGTTGATCTGGCGCTCAAGCCCCAAGTTGGAAAAAGTGAAAGGCTGATTTTCCTGAAATTTTTTGGAAATAAATTGAGGCTTTTTCAGGCGCTGGGAATGCGTTCTCTTTTTCCATTTCAAGAACCATCCAGGTTTGGGGGTTGATCCACCCTTGCTTGGCTAGAATATCAAGGGTTTGGGTGGCCAGGTTTTGGCCATAGGGAGGGTCTAGAAAAATGATGTCTGCTGGTGTCTGTGTGGGCGGAATCTGAATGGCGAGGGTGGCATAGACTGTGACATGAGTTTCCTCTTTCCAATCCGCACAAAGCTCTTTAATCCGCTTGCAAAGCTCTGGATTGCGCTCTAAGAAAAAAACATGTGAAGCACCCCTTGAAAGGGCCTCCAACCCACAGCTCCCCGTTCCTGCAAAGCAATCAAGAACTCGAACGTTTTCAAAAGAAGGCCCCGTCGCCTCCTTTAAACACCTGTGGGCCAACACATTAAAAACCATCTCCCGATTGCGGTCCGTCGTGGGGCGCAGCCCATCTACCTTTGGAAAGGGGATAACCCGTCCTTTAAGGTGCCCGGAGAGAATGCGACATTTCATCGTAGCTTTCACCTAAGCTCTTCTCTCCTTACCTCTAATTTAAGTGGCCTGCGGTGCTTCATGGTTGGGCACATACAACACAATTTTTTGGGGCCGCTTGCTGGGTGTGTCAGAGATATTAAAAATGTGGAGGGTTTCCCTTGACCTTAAAAATTGTTCGTCCCATTTGACTTCACACAGAACCGTTCCGCGGAAAGGTGTGAGGTGCAGATGGGGCGCTTCATCAATCAGCTCCCGGCCAGCGCCCAGCACGCGGTTGTCTTGGGCAACGCGAACGAAAGAATCCGTTGCAATAACGCATCCTTGAACCCAATCAATCAAATCATCTTCTGACATGCCCGCTTGAACTTGAAAACCTAGCACAAAAGAATCTGTGAGCCAAGCTTCTCGAAGAGGCAGACTATAAACACGGTCTTGTTGCTCAAAGGGGATAGCAATGTAAGATTCCTCAACATTGTTTAAAACAGTGTCCATGAAATCAAACAAAGCTTGAAAGGTATTTTGTAAATTAGCGTGATCATAGGCTGGAAAAACAGGCACATTAATGACATGGCGAAGGGTTGCTCCTTGGGAGGCTAGGTGGATGAGTGCTTTAAACAGCTCATAAGGGTGCACACTTCCTTTTGCATTCAATACAGCTTCCAGGGGGAGGAGACCTGTGATTAAGCGCTTTCGAATGCTTTCTGCTTCCCTGGAGCTTTGGGTATTGAGAGCATCCAAATTCAAATTTTGGATTTTCCCTTGCAGGTAACTAATTTTATCCCGCAAGTGCTGCACAAGCTCTAAACAGGCTTGCCCAAGGGGGAAAGCAAGGTCAATGCGCAAGAGAGGTGGAATAAAAGGTGTTTGCACAAAGGCATTGCCAGCCATAGAAATTTCCGCAAGGGGCATTGAGACGTAACGTGCCGGCGGCATTTGAGAAACGACCAATTGCAATTTTGGTTTAAGACGCGCCAATGGAATAGGATTTTCTCCTGTATTATTATCAGAAACAGGAAGCGCTTCAATGGATTCATAGCGCGGTAGCGATTTGTTCTCAAGGCCATCCTCAAAAAAGTGGACTTCAGGGAGACACAGATAAATCTTTAAAGGAGTTTGTTGCAATGCAGACGCGTGGGGGGCAAGAGGAACTTCCAAAACCTCGTCAGATCCCTGAGGAAAGAAAATAACCGTTCCATCCGGAAGAATGCCCTCTAAAGAAAGCACCCTGAACAGCCCATTTGCAAATTGCCCAGCATCCACAAACAAGTTGAAAACTCCCCAGTGGTAGGGCGACGCGACGGCGAAATGGTACTCTAAAAGCTTGTGATGAAGTTGGTCTGCCTGTTGAAAATGTTGAGGCATCAACAACATACCTTCATACCACTGAACAGGATAGGGGAGAAATTTGAAAGGACGACGCATAACTTATCTATTTCCCGTCTGGTTGAGGGGGGGAGGAAGGGGATTTAGGATGTTGAATGAGAGGTGTCACAAGGGAAACTGGACAGGCCTCTTCAAGAGGCATTAGAGGTGCTTCACCTGCCAAACGGAAGCTTTGTTTATCCAACGAAATAAAAGCATGGGGAATCTTTCCAACATCAGCGCGGTGCTCTCCAGGGGTTTTATAGTCTACAAATAAAACGGCACCTACAGCGCTGCAAGTCAACCCCGCCAGCTGGTAAGCTTTTGCTTGTCCAGGAACAACCTCCCAGTGCCAAATTTGAAAAACGCCATAATGGTCTCGGCGTAGCTGCTCTACAGAAGCATAATAAGCCTCAGCTGTCATTTTTTTGAACATTTCATATAGGGGTGCTGTGTAGACGACAACTAAATCTACTGAAACAGCTGCGTTCAAATTGGCATCCGAAGAAGCTTTAAAAGAAACCGCTTCAAGGGACACTTGATCCCCCATTTGTTTAGGAAGCAAAGCGCAAGCGCTTAACCAAAAAGAAAAACATAAAAGCAGTAAAAAACGAAACCAGGGAAGGGCTAAACGAATACATTTCATTGGGACAGGCGTTTCTCCCCAGGGGAAGTGGCAACCACAATAGCCGTCAGGTTAGACTGTTCAGCAATGGATTTAGCTGCAGCTTTGGCTAGCCCAAACGGGTGGTAAGAACCCGCTCGTACATAAAAGACAGGTGTCCCATCGGTGTTTTTACCTTCTACAAGGAACGTCGGAATGGCAAGCTCTTGTTGCAGCTGGTGCATCAGGTCAACAGCATTGGCCCGCGCCGCATAGGCCCCCAATTGAATAGAATAAAGCGTTTGGGGCGAAGGGGATAATCCGTCATGGGCAGCCATAGCTGAAGAAGCAGAGTGCTCAGATGTTTGAGGAGATGTAATAACCGTCGTCGTGAGGCCTGGAATCATGGGTGTAGCGTGGGTCGTGTTAACAATATTTGCTGAGTTCTGCGCCACATTCCCTTCCATTGGTGTCGCAGTTTGGCGTTCTGCTTCCATAACGCGCTGGGCGGCCCCTGCAACCCTTCCTATATTTCCGCCGGCGGCCCCCACAATTTCAAGCAAAGCATTGGCATGGTTGGCGTTTAAGGAGAATTTTCCTGGAGCAAGAGAAAGGGAAGCGAGCGAAGACGTTGCTGTGTCTTTCCCAGCAAACCAACAGCCAACCCAAAATCCTGATCCAAAAAAACAGATGCCAAGAAGCATTAAGCTGAATCCAATGGATAAAAGAGATAGCCCGCCCACACCACTATAAGTTTCTTTTCTATCTCCGCCCCTGCTTCTATAGCCATATTCAGGCCTTTGAAAAGAGGCTTGGATAGCTGCGGGGTGTACATAGCCATAGCCACGTTGCTGCTGCCCCAAAACTTCAACGCTACCGTGCTGACGAGGTGCTGAAGGGCTCCAAGAGATTTCTTTAGTATGCGTCATATGCCTCTTTTTCTAAAAAAATTTAGCACACATTTCAACAAAATTTTACAATATCATAGCACCCTCATCCGAAAAAACAAGCAGACCTTTTTCAATTTGATAAAAACAGCGATAAATATTGTCTAAGATTTGAATTGATTCATTTTTTTTAAAAATGGCACTTTGTGTTAACCAGAGAAGTGCCCATCTACAATCCAACTCAAGGAGGTCTGAAGACAACGTTGAGGCTTCCAATTCAACCGATCCAAGGCTTTTTGGACGGATGGAATGCGCAATTGGGTGTCTTGGTAATGTTCTCCCAGGTAAGACATTGCATCTTGAACTTCAAAGCGCGTTTGGCGGGCTTGGCCAGGGCATTGGAGATGATCCAAAACGGTTTGAAGCAGCGCTTCAGCCAATTCGCGAATGGAAACATCATTAGCCGGATTTCCAATGTTGAAAATCTGCTGAGAAGCCTTTCCTGCAGGGTTATCCAAAATGCAAAGCAAGGCTTCAATGCCGTCTCGAACGTCTGTGAAAGCGCGGCGTTGGCTTCCACCATCTACGAGGGTAATGGGCGCGCCATCAAGGATGTTTCCCAAAAATTGGGTGACGACCCTGGCTTGCTTGCGCTTGGCAGGGTCTAGGGAATCAAGCCTGGGGCCTATCCAGTTGAAAGGCCTGAAAAGTGTATAATCCAGGCCATCTCGCTGGCCGTAGGCGAAAATTAAGCGATCCATCATCTGTTTAGCGCAGGCATAAATCCAGCGCTGTTTGCAGATGGGGCCAAGGGTGAGAGGAGATGTGTCTTCATCAAAAATGGTGTCAACTCCCATGCCGTACACTTCCGAAGTGGAAGGGAAAATAAGGCGCTTTTTCTGAGCCACACACTGGCGCACGATGGGCAAATTGGCTTCAAAATCTAGCTCATAAACCCTTAAAGGGTCCTGCACATAAAGCGCAGGGTTAGCAATGGCTGCAAGGGGAAGCACGACATCGCAAGCCTCCATCGCTTTTTGAAGCCAAGCTTTTTCTTGGAGCATGTCTCCTTTTTGAAAGTGAAATCGAGGGTTTTGAAGGCAGGTTTGAAGGTTGAAATCTGAAAGGTCTAACCCCCAAACTTCCCAGGTTGGCCGCTTTTCAAAAATAGCTTCAATCAGATGGCTGCCAATAAACCCATTGGCCCCTAAAATTAAAATGGTTTGTGCCATCTCTCTCTTTCTTTTCTCAAAACGTTAATCAAACAAGCTGGTGATGGATTGTTCTTGGGAGATGCGGCGAATCGATTCTGCCAGCAACGGAGCCAGGGAGAGAAACCGAATTTTAGGGTGATCTGTCATGGCTTCTCGGGCGGCGATGCTTTCAGTGACCACCAAGCTTTTAAGGGCGGACGTTTTAACCCGCTCTAAAGCTTTT
>JBOFKH010000246.1:0-4729 GCA_051657225.1 Alphaproteobacteria bacterium | reverse complement strand
ATCCCTTGACCAAATCGCCTCCTTCTTGCATTGTGTTCTCTTGAAAAAGTTTGATTTTTTAAGAGGAGTTTTGTTTTCATGGCCCTGCTGCGGTTTCCAGAAAAAACAACTTTTGATTTTGTAGGATTTCGAAAAATCTCTATTGGATTTTCGCTCCTTGTGATTTTACTGACCCTAGGTGGCTATTTTTTCCAGGGGCTTAAATATGGAATTGATTTCCAAGGAGGGCTTATGCTGGAGGTGCGTTTTCCCCAAGCCGGCAACCTCCAAGAGCTTCGAAAAGCCATCAGCCAGCACGTGACATCTGAGGTTTCAATTCAAGAGCTTGGCGCAAGCCATCAAGATTTTTTGATCCGCGTGGAGCAAGACCCCCAAGCGCCCCAGGCTCAAACATCCCAGGCCCTTGAGACTATCAAACACGTTTTAGGTGGCACTGTAGAATATCGACGGGTGGAGACCATCGGCCCCAAAGTAGGGAAAGAGTTGATTGTTGCGGGGCTTGTTGCGGTTTTTTTCGCCTTGGTGGCGATGTTGGGCTATATTTGGCTGCGATTTGAGTGGCAGTTCAGCGTCTGCGCTATTGTCGCTTTGGCCCATGACTGTGTTGCTGTGCTGGGGCTTTTTGTTTTAACGGGCTTTGAATTCAATGAGACGGCGATTGTAGCCATTTTGATCACAGCCTCTTACTCCATCAATGACACTGTGGTGATTTTTGACCGGGTTCGGGAGAATTTAAGAAAATTCCGAAAGATGCCGCTGCCAGAGCTGTTAAACCTCAGCTTGAACGAGACGTTGTCTCGTACCTTGCTAACGTCCAGCACAACCTTGGTGGCATTGATCGCCCTATATTTTCTGGGGGGGGAGGTGATTGCTAGCTATAGCTTGCCTATTATTATTGGGATTGGGATTGGAACCTATTCGTCTATCTTTTTGGCAGCTCCCCTGCTTCCCTTTTTTCAACTTCAACGGGTTGAAAGTTCACCCGCAAAACCTTAAAACAAAAAAATATTTCAGTTGGGTGTTTTTTAGATTTTATAGTGAGATTAAGGTGATAAGAAATCTATGCAAGCTTTACGTTCATTGATCATAGCGTCTCTCCAAGAGTTTGCTTCAGAAAAAGGTCTAGATGCTGAGACATTGAACACGCTTTCCTTTTGGATAGAACCTCCTAAAGACCTCCGCCATGGTGATGTGACCACCAATGCCCCCTTGGCTTGCGCGAAAGCTCTAGGCTGCGCACCTCGGGAATTGGGAGCTTTTTTAGTAGATTGCCTTTCAAAAGCGCCGGAAGTGGAAGGCGCTGAACTTGCTGGCCCGGGATTTGTGAACGCTCGCTTCAGCACGTCCTACTGGCACGATATCTTAAAAAATTTGCTGAAAGAAGGCGATGCTTACGGTGAGATCTCTCTAGGAAAAGGAGAGGTGTTTAATGTGGAATATGTGTCCGCAAACCCAACAGGACCTCTACATGCCGGCCATGGACGTGTGGCTGTGATAGCGGATATCCTCGCTAATCTCTTGGAAAAAGTTGGCTATAGGGTGGTGCGGGAATATTATATCAACGATACTGGAAACCAGGCCAAAATTTTGGCGCATTCAACGTACCTGCGCTACCAAGAAGCTTTGGGGCGTTCCATTCCTGAAATCCCTGAAGGCTATTACCCAGGGGAATACCTCAAAGACGTAGCAGTCGCCTTGGTTCAGCGGGACGGGGACCGGTGGCTTGATAAGCCTGAGGCAGCATGGCTGGACCCTATCCGGAATTTTGCAGTGGACTACCTGATGGCTGAAATCAAGGAAGACCTCAAAAAAATTGGTATCTCCCAAGAGGTTTTTTCTTCCGAGCATGCCTTGCACGCCTCCAGAGCTCTTGAAGACGCTTGCGCTTTGCTAGAGAAAAAGAGCCTCGTTTATGAAGGCACCCTGGAAGCCCCCCAGGGAAAATTGGAAGAAGATTGGGAGCCAACGTCGTTGCTACTTTTTCGCTCTACCCTGTTTGGGGATGACCGAGACAGGCCGTTGAAAAAATCAGATGGGACGTGGACCTATTTTGCAGGGGATATCGCTTACCATTTGGATAAGATCAAACGTGGCGCGCAGCATTTGGTGAACGTGTGGGGCGCTGACCATGGCAGCCATGTGAAACGTATGACTTCCGCTGTTGAAGCCCTCACAGAAGGCCAGACAAAGCTTCAGGTGATGCTCTGCCAGACGGTTAACTTCTTTGATCAGGGGCTGCCGGTGAAAATGTCCAAACGCGCTGGAACCTTCGTAACGCTACGGGACATCGAAGCCAAGATTGGGAAAGATGTCCTGCGGTTTATGATGGTCACGCGCCGCCCTGAAACCCATTTTGATTTTGATTTCGCGAAAGCCGTGGAACAATCTAAAGATAATCCTGTTTTTTATGTGCAGTATGCCCATGCACGAGCTTGCTCTGTGTTGCGGATGGCCCAGGAACTTTTTCCTCAGATGGCTTTGGATCCTGAAGCCCTTGCCCAAGCTTCTTTAGCAGGCTTGGAAGATGAGGCCGAGCTTAACCTGATCAAGCGCTTAGCAGATTGGCCCAGACAGCTGGAAGCAGCAGCTCTGGCCCAGGAACCCCATCGCTTAGCAGCCTACCTCTATGAGCTCGCCCAGGGTTTTCATACCCTATGGAGCAAAGGCAAACAAGAAACAATCCTCCGGTTTTTGATCCCAGAAGATGAAGCCCTTTCCAGAGCTCGCATGGCCCTTGTTTCAGGGGTTCTGTTGGTGATACGGTCTGGGTTGCGGTTGTTTGGTGTTAAACCAGTTGAAGAGATGCGCGCATGACCCGGTTAACCCATTCTTATGGCGAGAATCCGTCTTCTGCCAAATACGAGATCTTACGCCCCTGGCGTTTTGCTTTTCTGGTTGCAATCGTTCTATCGGGGCTTGCGGGGGCCTTTTATTTTTTGCTGAAAAAGCCAACAGCGTCTCAACACACCTTGCCCCTGATCAAGGCAGCCGAAGGTCCTATTCGCATTGCTCCTCACCCCGACCAAAACCCCTCTGATACACCGCACCATCAGGTGTACAAGCATATTGAGAAGGGAAAACTGGGGGAAGACTCCCAGGTTGTAGAACAGCTATTGCCCCCTGTCGAGACCCCTTTGCTAACAGCTGAAGCCCCTGGGGAGCTGCCAGCATCTGCGCCTTCTTTGGATAGTCTGCAAGAGGCTGTTCAAGCTGATGATCCTCAAATGGAGGCATCTTCTATGCCTGAGTCTGCAGCGTCTCAGCCTTCCCTCCCTTTTATCCCAGAAAGATCCGTTGAGCTGGTGGATAAACCCCAAGAAACGCAAAATGTTTCCATTGATAACCTTCTTTCACGGGATGAAAAACCCACTGGGAAAAAAATCTCTTTACAGGTAGGTCCTTTTTCAAACAAAGCCCAGGCTTTTCAGGTGTGGCAGCGCATCCAGAGCTTTAAGCTTTCAGGCGCTTCTAAAGAAGCTGGGGTGATAAGCTCCCTCCCCCTTGGTTCACCTCGCCCAAGTAAATATGTCATTTTTATCCGAGGGATCTCCTCCCTTCAAGACGCGCAACGCCTCGTTGCCCAGCTCCACCAAAAAAAGGTTTCTGCCATTGTTCTCAAACCGTAAAGGCTCTAACACTCCTCCCCTCGCGATCATCTTAGGATGCAACGGAACAGTTCTCACCGACGCAGAAAAAGCTTTTTTTGAAAAAGCAAACCCTCTGGGTTTTATACTCTTTGCTTGGAATATCGAAAGTGCCATCCAGGTGAAAGCCCTGGTTCAATCTCTTAAAGAAGTAGTTCAGCGGGAAGCCGTTCCTATTTTGATCGATGTGGAGGGGGGGCGTGTAAACCGCTTAGAAAAGCTTGGCTATACCTGGCCAGAGGCTGCTTCTTTTGAGATCTTGTCAGGCGCCGTGGCTGCCCAGCAAAAAGCTTGCTTTGATGTCCATCAAGACATCGCAAAGGCCTTAAAAGCTCTGTCCATTTCTGTTGATTGCTCCCCCGTACTAGACGTGCGTGTTCCAGGAGCCCATGAGATTATCGGTTCCAGGTCTTTCAGTGAATCACCTGACAGGGTTGGAAACCTTGGGCAAGCGGCTATCCAAGGCCTCTGGGCGGGAGGGGTTTGTCCGGTGGTGAAACACATTCCTGGCCATGGCGCTGCTTTGGTAGACAGCCATGATGCGCTTCCTGTGATAGACCTTTCTTTAGAGGCGTTGGAAAAGCACCTTGCTCCGTTTCAGCAAGCCATGGCTCTTTTCGACACCCATCCCTTCATGGCGATGACAGCCCACATCACGTATAGCGCAGTTGATGTGTCTTCCCCCACAACGACCTCAGCCAAAGTCATCCAAACCCTCATTCGGGAACGCATAGGTTTCTCAGGCTTGCTGATGAGCGACGATCTGGAGATGAAGGCCATGGCGGGAAGCCCCAGCGTAAAAGTGCAACAAACCCTCGATGCTGGGTGTGACATTGCTCTGTACGCAAGGGGGGGCATCCCTGTTTGGGAAGAAGCCTTACGGGGCGCACGTCACCTTTCAGACCATGCCCTGGGGTGTTTAGAAAGCATTTTTTCAAAATTAGCGAGCATCGCCTAGTATATTCAAAATTAAAGCTTTTTTGAACTTTTGCTTGTAACATATGTTTATAAGTAATTCTTTTTTAAGGGAGATATTCGATGGAAGCGCTTTTATTTTGTCTGGTTGTGTTGGTTCTCATCCTTGG
>JBOFKH010000245.1:0-1391 GCA_051657225.1 Alphaproteobacteria bacterium | reverse complement strand
CGTCTTATTGCTTTCTTCTTTATAATTTTCCCTTAACCAGCGAAGGTCAGGCACGCTTGAAAATTTTAAGAGAAAGCCAAGATGGCTTCTGGATCGCGGAGCAGGATTGGCTTTTACGTGGGGGAGGGGACCACCTGGGAACGCGCCAAAGTGGTCTTCCGCTTTACCGTGTTGCAGATTTAGCCACCCACCACCCCCTGCTGCCAACAGCCAGAGCTTTTGCAGAACAGACTTTGCAGGAAGACCCCCAGCTCCAAACCCCCGCAGGAAAAGCGCTTCGCTTGCTGCTCAAGCTTTTCCATAAAGAAGAGGCTGTTGGCCTGTTGGGGGCTGGGTAATTAAGTGAGGTTAATTTTTTTCACTCAAGCTTAACGCAAGGGCGAAATCAGCGTCCAGTTGCTTTGTTTCTTTATGCTGCTCTTCCAATGCTTTTGCGGAATGGATGAAAAAATTGTTATAAAGGGCTGAATTAGTGCTTCCAGTTTGCACAGCACTGTTGATCACCAAGCCTGATTGGTACCCTGTCAATTCAGCAAAGTAAAGGGAGATGGGAAGCAATTGCTGGGTTGCAGTTTTTAAAGCTGGGGGGGTGCTTTTTTCAATATAGTCAACCCTCGCTGTCATCAAAGCTTGGTAGGTTTTGTGAGCGCTTTTCCCAAGCTCTGGCTTTGCAAATTCTGGATTTGCATCGACATCAGCAGCATACTTTAGGAAAGACGCCTTTGCAGCATTCCAATCCAACAATTGAGCCTCTGGGTTTATTTCACGGAATAAAGCCACCAATTTTTGAGTTGCTCCGGGAATCTGCGCATCATATTTATGGGGGTTGTTATCCCGCAGAATGGATGTTGCAAGCTTTGTTAAGCCTTCTAACCTTCCTTCAAGGGTGGTTGGGACAGCAACGTTTGAGCTGGCTCTTGGAACTGCCCTAATAGGGGTTGCTGTTGGTTGTTTATTTTCCTTGCCTTGACCCGGGTGTCTGGCAATAGGGCCGCCCCTCATGGCCACACTTATAGAAGCTGTGGAAGTGAATAGAATTAACGCAAGAAAAATAGTTACTTTTTTCATAATGACACCTTTTGACCATAAAAAACGTCATTATGTTATATTTTTTTTGACAAAAAGAAAAGTATTTTTTGTCTAATGAGATAAAAAAGGGCCAGGTCGCCTGACCTAGCCCTATTATAAGGTTTTGTTACTGTTTGTTTTGCTTACTCATCCATGAACATCGCTTCCAAAATTTTACGGATTTTAAAAGGTTCAAGGCTCATTTCGTTAGAAAGTATATCTACCCTCTCGTTGTAAGAAGCATTTTGGAGTGCCGGTAAGCTCATAAATAGATCACCTGCCACACGGATGTTTTCAGAGCTAGGTTCCCACTGCCCAGAATT
>JBOFKH010000244.1:0-2180 GCA_051657225.1 Alphaproteobacteria bacterium | reverse complement strand
ATCCCTTTTTCCGTAAGGGTGACAGAGCGCGCTTTTTCATCTTTTTCATAGTCTTCCTCTTTCAAGAGAGGAATGAGCAGATTCGTTGCCCGGTATAAATCTGAAGAATCTTCCGCAGGACCAGAGATAATGAGAGGGGTTCTGGCCTCATCCACCAAAATGCTATCAACCTCATCGACGATGGCATAATTGAAAGGGCGCTGACACATAGACTCCAGCTGAAATTTCATATTATCCCGAAGATAATCGAACCCAAATTCATTGTTCGTTCCATAGGTGATATCGGCGCCGTAAGCCCCTTTACGCTCTTCATCTGTAAGACCATGCACAATGCACCCCACAGAAAGTCCTAAAAATTTGTAAATTCGACCCATCCAGTCTGAGTCACGCTGGGCAAGGTAATCGTTAACCGTTACCACGTGCACGCCTTTGCCAGACAACGCGTTGAGGTAAACAGGCAGAGTCGCCACCAAGGTTTTCCCTTCTCCTGTCTTCATCTCAGCAATGATGCCACGGTGGAGGATGATCCCTCCTTTGAGCTGAACGTCAAAATGGCGCATCCCCAAAACGCGCTTGGAGGCCTCTCGAACGGTCGCAAACGCATCTGGAAGAATATCATCCAGCGTTTCTCCAGCCCCAAGCCTTTCCTTCAACAAAGACGTGCGGGCCTGAAGCTGTTCATCTGTGAGGGACGCAACGTGTTGTTCCAACGCGTTAATGGTTTCAACGATAGGGGTTAACTTACGCACCAAGCGCTCATTCGCAGAGCCAAATATCTTCTGGATCAAAGACGAAAACATGCTATTTCCTTAAACGGGCTTTATAATCAAACAATTTCATGAAGATCATTCTAAAGCCTCCTTTAGAAATATCAATTTAATTTTTCGTTTTTAATTTTTTTTCAAGCAGATTTAATATCTAAACATCGTAAAAATAAAGGAAAAAGTGAAATTAAACGGAGTTTTCCTCTTTTCCCAAATGAAAATCTCGTGTACAAGGTGTCTTTATGGTACAGCCAATTGCTACATTTGATCAAGTTGGTTTGAGCTATGATCAACAAAGACTTCTCTTCAAGAATCTTAACTTTGTTCTTGAGACAGGTAGCTTTTATTTCTTGACTGGATCAAGTGGCTCTGGAAAATCTTCTCTGCTTCGCTTGCTGTATCTCAATTTGGCGCCAACGTGGGGTAAGCTTACGCTTTTTGGCCAGGAAATTTCCAAAATGTCTCTTTCCAAAAAGAACCGCTTGCGGCAAGACATGGGAATCGTATTCCAAGAATTTAAATTGTTGAACCATTTGACCGTTATCGAAAATGTGGCGCTTCCCCTGCGTATTCGTGGCTTAGATGGCTTTAAAAGTCGGGACCAGGCTAAAGAACTGCTGAAATGGGTGGGAGTTGATGCTTTAGATGCCCCCCCCCACGCGCTCTCCGGAGGGGAAAAACAACGCGTTGCCATTGCCCGGGCAGTTATCTCAAGGCCTAAACTTTTGTTGGCTGATGAGCCTACAGGAAGTGTAGACGACCAAAGCGCTTTAAAGCTTTTTCACCTTTTTGAGGAATTACACAAGATTGGGACAACCGTTGTGCTGGCGACTCACAACAGGGAATTACTCCAGAAATTTTCCCACACCGTGCTTCACCTGGAAGACGGCAAACTTGCTTCTTTTTCCCAAAAGCTTTTCAACAACGAAACCAAACGTGAGGCTGTTTGATGATTCAACAACCCCCTCTCAAAAAAAGCGTTGATCTTCCTCTCCACCAGGATAGCTCAGCAGATTTTGTGCCTTGGGTTTTTGGAATGATCCTCTTTATGATTCTTTTTGCAGGGATCGTCGCCCTTGGCATTTCTTTTTATGTAAAAAACGTAACCCTGGCGAGCCAATCCCAGCTCACAATTACCGTTCCAGTTGGAACGCCACAGGAACGTGGTGACGTAGAAAAAAATCTGGTTGAAGTTTTAAGCGCTAGAAAAGAAGTGATGCAAGCCTCCCCTCTTTCCCAGGAACAACTAGAGCAAACAGCCAACCGCCTGGATCTTGTTTCTTTTTCGAAAGAATTGATGTTGATTCCTGTGATGGTCGATGTTTTTTTGAGGCCAGAGGGGTCCTCAGCCCTTCCCCAGTTGCAGGCTGACGTGAAGAAAATTTATCCAGAAGCAGCGGAGTTTAGCCACCAGGC
>JBOFKH010000243.1:0-2873 GCA_051657225.1 Alphaproteobacteria bacterium | reverse complement strand
AAAGGGTTGCCCCAGATAACCTGCAAAAATAGCACCGATTTCAAGAAAGAAAAGAGGCAACAGCATAACCAGAGGAGATTCATGGACGCGGCTCAACACGGCTTCACTCATTCTTGATTTTCCGTGGAAGGTGAGGATTAACAAACGCCAGCTATAAAATGCTGTAAGGAAAGCAGCGATAATGCCCATGGCAAACGCAACATGTGCGAACAGCGTCCCGCGAGCATAAAGGGATTCAAGGATAATGTCTTTAGAATAATACCCAGCAAAATAGGGGATCCCCGCCAAGGCAAGATTTCCAATCCACACAGCCGCGTAGGTGAAGGGAATAAAGCGCCACAACCCTCCCATTTCTCGTAAGTCTTGCCCGCCTGATACGGCGTGGATCACTGATCCTGCGCTCAAAAATAACAGGGCTTTGAAAAAAGCATGGGTTGCGAGGTGGAAAATGGCAGCTCCATAAGCGGAAACGCCAATAGCGGCAAACATATATCCCAGCTGGCTGCAGGTAGAATAAGCGATGACGCGCTTGATATCCGTTTGGGTGCAAGCAACCGTTGCCGCGAAAAAGGCTGTAATGCCCCCGATGATGAGGATAAACGTTTGCACTGTTGGTGCATATTCAAGCATAGGAGAGATGCGCACCATCAAAAAAACACCTGCCGTTACCATGGTCGCTGCGTGAATCAGCGCAGACACAGGGGTTGGCCCTTCCATGGCGTCAGGAAGCCAGACGTGAAGCCCAAACTGGGCAGATTTCCCCATGGCACCGATAAACAAGCAGAAGCACGTGAAGGAAAGGGCGTGAACTTCTCCCAACCAAGGTAAGGTGAAGGTGGTGTCCAAAACCCGGGGGACCTCCGTAAACATTTCATTGAAATTGTCAGAATTAAAAAGAAGAAAAGCAGAAAAAACACCTAAGGCAAGGCCCACATCTCCAACGCGGTTTACCAAAAAAGCTTTCATCGCAGCAGAGCCCGCGCTTTGGCGATCATACCAAAACCCAATCAGCAAGTAAGATGCAACGCCAACCCCCTCCCAGCAAAAAAAGACTTGTAATAGATTCGGCGCCGTAACCAGGCTGAGCATGAAAAAGGTAAACAGGCTGAGGTAAGCCATGAATCTTGGAATGCTTTTGTCCCCGTGCATATATCCAATGGCATAGATATGAACCATGGTTGAAACCAGTGTGACGACCCCCATCATAACAGCCGTTAAAGAATCGACATAAATTCCCCAACTGACTTGAAAACCCTGGACTTCAACCCAAGGAAAAAGCGTCACCTGCAACATTTGTTCTTCGAAGCAAACCGCTTTGATCACACATAAAGCAGATAAAGAGGCGCACACCATGAGGCAACACGTTAGAAATTCAGCTATATGGTCAAAATGAGGTTTTCCCATCCCCATCCCTACCAGACTTGCTCCCAACAGTGGTGCAAATACGGCTATAACAGCAAACATATCCATTTTTTCCAACCTTCCCTCTGGGCTTTTGGCCCTTACTTTACCCTAGGCTCTTGTTTGAGCTTTAATTTTAAATTTTAACCTTTCATCAAATTCGCTGTATCAATTTCAATGGAGCCTCGCTGGCGGAAATAGATAACCAAAATAGCGAGACCAATGGCTGATTCAGCTGCCGCAACAGTTAACACAAAAAAAGTGAAAACCTGCCCGCTTAAATCTTGAAGAAAGTGCGAGAATGCAACGAAATTAAGGTTAACTGCCAGCAACATCAGCTCAATTGCCATCAAAATCACAATAACGTTTCTTCGGTTCAAAAAAATTCCAAATACCCCAATGGTGAAAAGGATTGCTGAAACAATTAAATAATGGGTGATGTGAATCTCCATGACACTATACTCCTTTTCCAATCGGAACATCGACAAGGGTGACGTTCTCTTTCCCTTTTTGGGAAATTTGCGCTTTGATGCTTTGACGTTTGACATCTTCGCGCAGGCGCAGGGTTAAGGCAATGGCACCAATCATGGCTACTAATAAAATGAATCCAGAAATCTGAAAAGGTAAAAAATACGTCGTATATAGAACATATCCCAGTTGGTGCGCATTGCTTTCTGAAGCTTTCGACATGGGGAGAGATGAAAGATGGAAACTCTCAGGAAACGCAACCCAACCCACCATCGCAACGACCAGCTCTAAGCACAAAAGCCCGCCAACAATCCCACCAACAACACGGTAAGGGCTTGAAGATGTGGCACGAAGTTTTTTAAAATCAATGCCCAACATCATCACCACGAAAAGGAATAAAACGGCGACGGCCCCTACGTAAACCACCACCAGCAACATGGCTAAAAATTCTGCCCCTGCCAGAACAAAGAGGCCTGCTGCGTTGATGAAGGCGAGGATCAGAAAAAAGACGCTGTGAACTGTTTCTCGCACTAAAATAACACAAGCAGAAGAAACCAGCAGCAGGCCTGAGAAAAAATAGAATAAAAGCATGGCTAACATGGCAGCACCCTTCTCATGTCTAAAAACCGTGTTTCGTTTCTCATCGTTCTATCCTCGTTTAACGTCCCTGGCCTTCTAGCGATAGGGAATTTCTTTTTCTAAGCGTCGGGCAATTTCTTCTTCCCAACGGTCACCATTCGACAAAAGCTTTTCTTTTGTATAGAGCAATTCTTCGTGGGTTTCCGTAGCATATTCAAAATTGGGTCCCTCAACAATGGCATCCACAGGGCAAGCCTCTTGGCACAGGCCGCAAAAGATGCATTTCGTCATATCAATGTCATAGCGCGTTGTTCGCCGGCTTCCATCTTCCCGCTCTTCCGCCTCAATGGTGATGGCTTGGGCAGGGCAAACCGCTTCGCAGAGCTTGCAAGCAATGCAGCGCTCTTCTCCGTTGGGATAGCGTC
>JBOFKH010000242.1:0-4627 GCA_051657225.1 Alphaproteobacteria bacterium | reverse complement strand
CCTTTTTTATCTAAACGATTCACAAATGTCGAAAGGAAAATTCCCATACCCATTCCTGATGTTTGCTTTTATCCACAGGGAGATTTTTCAAACACATCCCACGCAACAATTCAGATAAAGCTTAGAAATGGTCTATCATGGGATATGATGGGTGTCAATGGGATTTAATGGGAATGCCAGTTTTACAAAACAATCCCCAGAGTTATCCACAGGAGCATCTCAGAGCGTTGCTTTGCATTGGTTGGGGAACTGTCGTTTTAATCAAAGCGGCGTTTTGTGGACGCTTATGCTAATCGCCTATTTTTTTAACTTTCCGAAAAATATTTTATAGCATTTTTTTTAGTCTTATCAACATTTTCCAAGGTTATTTTAGTAAAACTAGTTGTTTAAATGTCTAAAACCTAAATTATTTATTAATTATTTACAAATAAAAATTAAGTAAAAATAAAAAATATGTGTAAATTAAAAATAGAAAGATACTTGTTATGATTAGATATTTTATGACATCAGCTTTGTTTGTCTCTTCTTCAATTTTTGCAATCCCTGATTCGCTACCCGAACCCGGGAGAGAGCAGATAAAAAAAATGTGGGATAAAAATGCTAGAGCTAAAAATTTTTTAGACTTAATAGATGCGCAGCAACACATAGGTCAAGAAGAAGAACTAGAAAAATTAGGAATCAGATATTACTATCCATCATTTTATAAAAAACAAGAATCAAATGTAGAATCAGATATAGAAAAAAAAATATTAAGATTCAAATTTATATTAAAGAAAACAGAGGGAAAGAAAAACTTAACAGAATTTTTAAAAGAACGTATAAAAAGTGCCCCAACGCCTCTGTTTTTGAAAGATATGTGCGATTTGGTGACGCCTATAAATTTTTCAGATAAGAGCATTTTTAAAATGCCTGGAAAAGCTCCTCTTGAAAAAGTAGTTAAGGATTTGATGCCAGAAAACTTTTTCGAAAAATCTGAATTAGTTGCAAGGTTGGGAAAGCTAAAAACAGTGCGTGGAATTGAGATGGCGGTTGGTTTAGCCCTTTCTACATTCAAGAAAAATTTGATATCTGAACGCAATATTTCTGAGGGGGAAATAGATTTTGAGCAAGATCTAAAGGGAGCAAGGATAATGCGTAATCAGTTGATTTTTGCAATTATGGATAGCAGTGAGATCCATCTGAAGCGCTAGCCATACCTTAAACTAAAGGATATCTGCCAAGGCATGGGTTGCGGAGCCAGGGGCAAGGGCCTTCCCTTGGGTTTGGGAAAAAGCCCACCCGGTAAAGATTAAAAGCTGAAAGGTGGCTGGAATGGCGCCTGCTTTCCCGTAAGTTTCTTGATAATAGGTTTGGGCGATTTCAAACAAATGACGGTTGCAGGGGTTGCGAGAGCGTGCGTTTAGCACATTCGTCTCCCCCATCCGGCGCAGGTGTTCGAGCAGGGCTTGCAAATTAGGATAAAAAAAAGTCCAGGTTTCTTGGTCTAACACGGGAAGTGTGAAGCCAGCTTGCCGCATCAGGGGAGGGCCATCTTCCAACGTGATCATAGGGATCACCCGAGGGGAAACCCCTCCGTCTAGGTAAAGCTCTGCTGAAAAGAGGCTTTGGCGAAGCTCTTTCAAGGTCTCCCCACCCCAAAATGCCATCACGAAAAAGCCATCAGGTTGTAAGAGCTGTTGTACCTGTTGCAAATGCTGAGGAAGGTTATTAATCCAGTGGGCGCCCAGAACATTTAAAATGCAATCAAAGGTTTCTGGAGCATGAGGTGATAAATCCAGCTGCTTTTCAGATTCGTGTGAAAGAAATGTATCCAGCTGGGCCAAGGGATAGAGGTCTTTCAAAAAGGGCGTCATACGCCCGGTATGAAAGGGGGTCAGGTCCAACACGCGAGAAAAAGGCCTTCGGATATCTTGGAGGCGCTCAAAAACCCTGCAAGCGACTTCATCAAACAGCCAAGGAGAAAAATGAGGCTGGGCCTTTAAGCGGTTACGCATTAGCGCATGGGAGTCAAAAAGGAGGTTTTCCATTGGATATGAGCTCGTGGGACTTGGCTGATCTTAAACCCAGAGGATCATAGAGCAAAAAAAAGCCCCCATAAAGAAAATTTTTCTCTTTGGGGGCGCTTATGTTAAAGGCCTAGAACCTATGGCCAATCCGCAACATCACCCTGTGGGATGTAGGCTTCAGATTTAAAGAAGCGTTGTTTTGGTCAATATATTTTTTCTTTCCATACATCTCGCAGGTATATCCAAGACCCAGTAAGGTCTTAGGCGAAAGCTTCATATCTGCGCCACACCCCAACGACATTCCATTGAAACGAAAGGGCTTATCTGCAAGTTTAAATTGGCTGCTCAGAAAACCTATTTTTCCATAAAATAACGCATGGCCCACAACAAACCCAGGGCGAATGGCGACTTCTGCAGTATTTTTCTTGCGAAACGTTAAGTTGTCTAGGTTCGCTTTTTCATTAGATAGCAGGTAGGTTGCTTCTAGACCCAGATAGAAACGGTTCCACTGTTTACCATAGCCTACAAAAACACCACCACTGATGCCTTTGAGGGCAGAACTAAGCTTTGACGGGCGTTGCTGTTGGGCTGGTGCTGCCGCTACTGGTAAAGGCGGCGCTGGTGGTATAATAGGTGCCGCTACTGGTGCTGGTGCTGCTGCCGCTACTGGTGCTGCCGCTGCCGCCGCTACTGGTGCTGCTGCCGCTGTCGTCGTCGCGTTGCTGGTGTTGTTTTGTGAGAAGTTGGGTTTTGGTGGAACAGGTGGTTTACCACCTGGATTTGCAGCTGCCGCTACTGCCACTGCTGGTGTAGGCACGTTGCTGTTGTTTTGTGAGAAGTTGGGTTTTGGTGGAACAGGTGGTTTACGGCCTGGATTTGCAGCTGCCGCTACTGGCGCTGTCGTCGTCGCGTTGCTGGTGTTGTTTTGTGAGAGGTTAGGTTTTGGTGGGACAGGTGGTTTACGGCCTGGATTTGCAGCTGCCACCGCTGGTGCTGCTGGAATGACAGGTGCTGCCACCGCTGGTGCTGCAGGTGTAGGCGCGTTGCTGATGTTGTTTTGTGAGAGGTTGGGTTTTGGTGGAACAGGGGGCTTCTCAGGCGTTGAAGAATACGCATCTCTTCTACTTGCAAAATCTGAATTTACCTGTTCCAGCCAAGAAGAAGGCGGCGGTGGAAAGCTTTCTGAACCTCGTCCCTGTCCGCTAAGCCCACCAAAATTACCTGAAGCATGGGTAGGTGATACTGTCCCATCAATATGAAAATTTGGAGGAGGTGTACCTCCGGTTGAACCATTACCATCAGCATCCGACCCAGAAAAAGAAAGGGGTGTTGGAGGCAGTGGAGGCAAACTTCCTGAGCCTTGTGGTCCATGGGAATAATAAGAGCCTCCGTCCCAATCTGTGTTCCAACTAGCTGTAAAACCTGATGGTTCTTGTCTGCCAGATCCATCAACGGAAGGAACGGCCAGCTCCTCATTTCGTTGTTGGAGCGCTTCTCTAAGAGCTCTTGCGTTCAAAGAATTTAGAAAATTCCTACTAATGGCAAGATTCTGATACGAACGAGTTAGCCCCGTTGGAGGAGGAGCATTTAAATCGAAAGATACCGGTCCTGGATCAGAAGTTGAACGGTTCAACGTGGAGTCAATAGCTTGAGTATGTCTTTGAGCTAGACTACTTCTCGAGCTTGATGCTCCGCTATTCGAGGAAGATGTAGCGGATATTGCTGGTGATACTGGCCTACCAATATGAAAGTTTGGAGGAGGTGTACCTCCGTTTGAATTATTACCAGCAGCATCCGCGCAAAACCCAGGAAGAGCACCTTGCAAAACAAGTGCTGTGGAAGTCAAAAGCATAAAAGAAATTTTTTTTCTCATTCTATAAATACCTCAAAAATCTTGATTAAATAGCTTATAAATTCTCCAAAAACTATTCTGGAGAACTTTCAGCGTTTCCTGAGGATTGGCCAGCAGTGACACCTGCATAAAATCCAGAAAAATCTTCCTGGCAAGCCATTGCGGTTGAAGCCAAAACAGCTGTTAATAAAAACGTGTAAAAAATTTTTTTGAGCGTCATTTTGTTCATAGAAATTTTCCTAATCTATCTTGAATTTTTAAACATAACGCATCTTAACTATTTTTTAATAATTTTTAAATAATTTAGCAATAAATTAAAAGTAAAAAAACAATTAATTTATCAATTAATATTTTTCTTGTTTTAATTTGTTAAAAAATAAAAATTTTTTTTTATTAATCAATGAATTGAAAAATAATAGACGAATTTGGAAACTTTGTTTAAAAGTCTAAAACCCACACTTCGAAGGATATAAATCCAAAAAATTCTTATTGCTTATTTTTTTCAAAACTCTTTGATTGGTCATTTTGAATGGCACAGTATTTGCTGCTCAAGAAACTAGGAGTCGGCGTTTTTTTTGAAATTTCTGAAATGGATTCTTCCACGCTAGAAATGAATCTTACGTCGTTTAGCATGGAAATAAACAAGGAAGCAAAGCGATATGCTATGGATTATTGGCACCCTCATTGTTTTGATATGTGTTTTTGTGGGCTATTTAGGTGGTGGAGGCCATCTCCATGTTTTATGGCAACCCTTTGAATTTTTGATTAT
>JBOFKH010000241.1:0-1091 GCA_051657225.1 Alphaproteobacteria bacterium | reverse complement strand
CACGGGTTTGGGTTAAAGCAGGTGGTGGCAAAATTACAGTGAACGGGAAAGAGGGGGATGCTTATTTCGCGCGTCCGGTTTTGAGGATGTTGATCTCTCAGCCTTTCCAAGTGATAAGTCGTCTGGGCCAATTTGATGTGATGTGCACGGTTGAAGGTGGTGGTTTGTCAGGGCAAGCGGGAGCCGTTCGGCACGGTGTTAGCAAGGCTTTGACGCTTTTTGATCCAGAGCTACGCCCTCTTTTGAAGCAGCACGGTCTTTTGACTCGAGATTCTAGAAGAGTTGAGCGTAAAAAATATGGTTTAGCCAAGGCACGTCGAGGATTTCAGTTCTCTAAACGCTAGGTTTGCTAATTTTATAAAAGGGATTATTTGGTATGGCAAGAAAACGCAGCTTTACGGTTATTAAGCTTTTAAGCACAGCGGGTACGGGTTATTTTTATGTGGCAAAGAAAAATCCCAGAACAAAGCCAGAAAAATTTGAAAAGCGGAAGTACGACCCTGTTGTTCGTAAGCACGTTACGTTCAAAGAAGCAAAAATAAAATAATTGCAATCTTTTTCTCTTAACGTTTAATTGTTTAAGAGATTTTTTTAGGCTTCTTATTTTTTCTGATTTGGAGCCTTTATTATATGGGGCCATAGCTCAGCTGGGAGAGCGCTACAATGGCATTGTAGAGGTCAGCGGTTCGATCCCGCTTGGCTCCACCAACTCCAAATATATAAGAAATTTTTCAGGTGTGTGATAGCATTATCCTCTCTCGCCGCGCCTTCCTTAAGAGATTTTAATTCGTTGATGAGTATGATGGCTTTGGGCCTAACAGGCTTCGCTTCTTAACCCTTGGGAAAAACTAGGATTCAATCCCGTAAGACATCGTCACTACAATTTTCACGATTTTTTCAATGGACCCAGTGTCATAGGTTCCATAGTCAGACATATCACTGCTGTTGGGCGATGTTACCTGAAAAACACCTTGGCGAGCGCTTAATAACCGGCCAATTTTGTTGCCACTATGGGCGGCAAATTGTTCTGCGCGCTCCCTAGCACTTTTGCTTGCTTCTGCCAAAAGAGAAACTTTTAGCTGGTCCAGTTT
>JBOFKH010000240.1:0-1057 GCA_051657225.1 Alphaproteobacteria bacterium | reverse complement strand
GTAAAGCCACTCGCCAATCCTTTGGTATTCTTTTGAAGGCTGCATTTTTTGTTAGAAAAAGAAAAGTTTTTGCAAATATTGCATAATACTAGCACAAAGCAGAGAAAATAACAAATTCAAGTATTAATATAAAAGTGCCTATATTGTCTAAGGAATAAGCATTCTTATGGCCGCAACCGCCCAAGGCGCAGAGGACAAAATCCAAACTCAAACTATCGAAGAGAAACCAATAGAGAAACCTCAAACATCCACTCCTGGGGATATTCGTTCCAAGAACGGACAGCTAACAATTGAGAAACCAGAAGAATTTTTGAGTGCTTACGAGCGCCAGAAAGAGGAAAACCGAGAGTTAAAAGAAACCCTAAAAAGTCTCACTGACAAACTTTCGGCAATTGAGGGGACGCTAGGATCTATCGATGAGGCAACCGCGAAGCAAATTAAACAACAAGTTGAAGAACTTGAACGCGCTAAACGGGAAACTGAGGAATTTAGGCAAAAACTAATTGAAGATACCAAAAACGAACTTGAGGCAAAATATAACCCGCAAGTTCGGCAATTAGAGCAATCGAACCTAATCCTTTCTAACAGCCTTGAATCTTTGTTTAAGCAGCAGGCTTTGAGCGAAGCCTTTTCTCGAAACAACGGACTTGATTTTCATTCATTTTCAGCATTGATTGTAGGCCGTCTAAAGCCCGTTTATGTTGATTATGACGATCCGACTTCTCCCACGGGGAAACGGATGAAAATCATGAGATTCACGAACATGGATGAAACCCCTATTACCGATGATAACGGACGGGAACTATCTTTGGTCGAAATCTTTAAAGCCGCCAATACTGGGAAATATGGCGCACCATTAAAGGCAACCTTTAATGAGTTCAATCAAGCTCAAGGCGACGGATTCTATCAAGGATCTGTTGGGTCCGATATTGTCAACCCTTGGTCAGAGAAAAACTTCAATCTGACGCAACAAGGCAAGATTTATAGAGAAAACCCAGCGCTAGCGAAGCAAATGGCTGCACAGGCAGGGAAAAAGATTGCGTAACGCATAGTCCTT
>JBOFKH010000239.1:0-4719 GCA_051657225.1 Alphaproteobacteria bacterium | reverse complement strand
AAGACTGTTTGAAAGATAGAGAGCTACCATTTTTAGGCCTGAATCTTCGATGTTGTTCCAACTTAGATCAAGCTTTTTAAGCTTGGTTGAAAAGCGAGGTGCTAGCGCTTTTATACCCTCAGTTCCTATATTGTTTTTGCTAAGGTCAAGTTCTAGAAGACTGTTTGAAAGATAGGGAGCTAACATTTTTAGGCCTGAATCTTCGATGTTGTTCCAACTTAGATCAAGCTTTTTAAGCTTGGTTGAAAAGCGAGGTGCCAGCGCTTTTATACCTGAGAACCCAATGTTATTTTGGGCAAGGTTAAGCTGTAGAAGGTTATTTGAAAGATAGTTCGCAAGCGCTTGCGCCCCTGCATCTCTGATGCTGTTTTTGCTAAGGTCAAGACCTTGAAGGTTGCTTGGAAAACAGGGTGCTAAGTCACATATGTCTTGTACGTTAATACCCTTATTATCAATCTGTAACATCTTAACAGGTGTGTTAAAAAATAGCTTCAACACAGCGCCAGAAGGTTTTTGAGGGAACTTAAGATTAAAATTCCGTAATCTTTTAACGAACTGTTGAAACAGCAGGAGGTCTTTGTCTGGGGTTTGAGCTGGAATCCTGATAACTTGGATTTGCCTAGTTGCAATCTCGTTGAGCCTTTTATCAACCAAGCGGATGTTTTTTAGATCAGCCTGCGGAAGTTTCTGAAAAATCATTTCAATGATCTCTGCTGGTAATGAATCAAATGGTGAAGCTTTATTCAGCGCGATCCGCTTTGAGGATGTTTCATTTGCCGCCTCAAGCTTTCTTTTTCCCGCGATAGTATGGGAAGTCGTAAAAGAAATAAGTACGAAATTAAAAAAAATGAGCCTCATTAAACCATTAGACATTATTTTTCCTTTTTAAGATAAAATTAATACAAATTATTTTTGTATATTATCTAAATATTTTCCAATGGTAAATTTTTGTCTAAATGAAACGAAAAGCATCTAAATGTTAAGAAATGTGATTATTGCTGGTATTTTTTAATTTCTTTCGTGAGGCAAAAAAAAATATCTTTTTTGAAAAAAAATAATTAAAACAATGCGTTGATAAAAAAATGGCCACCCATTAACTCCTTGCAAGATTTTACTTTTTAAAAAGAGGCCAGGTGTAGTATCATGAAAGGTGTTGGGAGGCGTGCTTTTTCGAGGCGCTTTACCAAGGTTAAAGGGCTTCCGGCCGAAAGCGGCGGGGGCTGTTCATATTGCTCAACATGGAGGGTATGTTGTTATGCGTCATAAATTTGATTTTTCGCCTTTGTTTCGTTCGAGTGTTGGGTTTGATCGGATGGCGCGTCTGTTCGATTCAGCCATGGCTTTTGATGAGGGAACGTTGGCCTATCCACCTTATAATATTGAAAAATTTAGTGATGAGTCTTACCGCATCACCATGGCGGTAGCGGGGTTTCGTCTTGAAGATCTCTCAATCAGCACCCATGAGAGCATGTTGATTGTATCGGGTATTTCCAGGCCAGATCCGGAAGGGGTCACCTATATCCATCGGGGGATTGCAGGCCGTGCCTTTGAGCGGCGGTTTCAGCTGGCTGATTCCGTCAAAGTTTTGGATGCGCAGCTTGAAGATGGTTTGCTTCACATTGACCTTAAACGTGAAATTCCAGAGATCTTAAAGCCTCGCTCCATTGAGATCAAAGGTCAAAAAAAGGGTCAGGTTCAACGTCTCTCAGAAATTTCTTAGAAAATCTCATGTCAGTCTCAGATTAGTTGAGCTCTAGCAGTTGGCCCAATGTGCGTCCTGGGGAAAGGGGTATTTTTTTGCGCTTTTGGGCAATAGTTAATACTTGCTAAATATTTTGCCAGAGACACTATAGTGAATTGAATTTATTATAGAATTGGAGATAGCATGCGCAACAAGATATTTTTAAAACTTGCAATTATTGCCTTTTCGGTGCCTCAATTTGTATTCGCAGGATCAGATGACCGTGACAAAAATCCTGAAACAAGCGTGGAGATGGGAAAAATTCACCCACCTTCCCCTGGCTTAGGGGAGCTGTTGCCAACCGATCCTCGCACGGTGGTTGAGACACCTGCTGCTGCTCAGCAGCTTTTTGAGAGGGTGCCTTCAGAAATTATCAGACTGATCCTTGATGGGCTTTCAAAACCTGATCTTAAAAACCTCCGTTTGGTTGACCAGAAGCTGAGGGATGTCGTGACGTCTTTTCTCACTGATATTAAAATTCCGCGCAACATCCCAAGCGCGGAACAGGTCAAAACGTTTTTTCAAGATTTAGCGACAGTTAAATTTTGGGAAGGGAGAAAGCCTTCTGAAGCATTTATAAACCTCTTTCGTAACGCGCCGATAGAAGGGCTGGAGCTAGGTAGGAAAGAGATCAGCGTTGGCAACCTCAAGACCCTGCTGCCGGCTTTTCCAAGTGCTCTTGAAAGACTTTATCTGCACGATAATAACATCGGAGCTGAGGGGGCGAAAGCGGTGGCGGAAAAGCTTCCAAGCACGCTGAATGTCCTTGATCTGAGCAAAAATAAAATCGGAACTGAGGGGGCGAAAGCGTTGGTAGGCAAGCTTCCAGCTGAGCTTTTATATCTTTCTTTAGACGGTAACGAGATCGGAGACGAAGGCCTGAGGGCCTGGTTGGGAGCAATCCCAAAAACAGCCTTGCAAAATGTAACCATTTCTGTGCCTGAGACCTCGCCCTTACGTGAGCAATTCAAGAATCTTCGCAACAGGAAAGGCCGGCATACCATAACCTTCAAGTAAACATATCTTTAAACCTCGCCCTTCGTGGGAAAAATCAGTGAAGGTTGGGGGAGGACGCGCGGAGAAATTTTTGCCTCCTCCCCCTTGTGCGCAGTTTCGACTCGCGGCATACTTGGCGGACAATGATGTCTGTTGGAAAGCTGAGAGCCATGGAAACCTATCAATCTGATTTTTTGAGAGAGGTAACCCGTCGAGGGTTTATCTATCAGGGGACTGATCTGGGTGGCCTTGACCAAAAGCTGCGTGAGGGATGTGTGGTGGCCTATGCGGGGTTTGACGCAACGGCGCCAAGCCTTCATGTGGGGCATTTGTTGCCGATCATGCTTTTCAAGTGGTTTCAGCAAACGGGGCATAAGCCGTTGGTTTTGTTAGGGGGGGCGACCACGAAAGTGGGGGACCCAACAGGGAAAGATTCAGCTCGTCAGATGCTTTCGGAGGAAACAATCGCTGCCAACATGGCTTCCCTGGGGCGAGTGTTTGAGCGATTCCTTACCTTTGGGAATGGCCAAACTGATGCCAAGCTTCTCAACAATTCAGACTGGCTAGAAAAGCTCAGCTATATTGATTTTTTGCGAGATGTAGGCACCCACTTCACCGTTAATCGGATGCTAGCTTTTGAAAGCGTGAAATTGCGCCTAGAGCGGGAGCAACCCCTCAGCTTTATCGAATTTAATTATATGCTGCTGCAATCTTATGATTTTTTCCACTTAGCTGAAACCCAGCAATGCGCGTTGCAATTGGGGGGCTCTGACCAATGGGGGAACATCGTCAGCGGGGTTGATTTTACCAGACGGCGCTTGTCTAGGGAAGTTTTTGGCCTGACCTGCCCGTTGATGACCACGGCGGATGGCTCAAAGATGGGCAAAACAGCCCAGGGAAAGGCCATTTGGCTGAACGCAGACCAATGTTCCCCTTATGACTATTGGCAGTTTTGGCGGAACACCCATGACCAAGATGTGGGTCGCTTTCTTAAATTATTCACCTTCCTTCCCATGGATGAGATTGAAAAGCTTGAAAAGCTTCAAGGCCAAGACATCAACGCGGCTAAAAAAACCTTAGCAGATGAAGCAACCAGCATTTTACATGGACCAGATGTCTTGCCTGAAATTCATACCCGGGTGAAGCAAGCCTTTGACGGGGTGGCGGATGATGCAGCTGGCTATGGTATTGGCGCCATCCCTGTTTATGCCCATGAGCTTTCGTTGATCACGTGTTTAGAAAAAGCGGGACTCGTTGCATCAAAAGGCGAAGCGCGGCGGTTGATCCGCGCTGGTGGGGTGCGCGTTCAAGACCAACCCATTTCAGATGAGCTGTTTCAATTGACCCTGCAGCATTTCGCTAGTGGTCCTGTGAAGCTTTCAGCAGGGCGCAAGCACCATATATTCTTAGAGCTGACAAATGGTGGTGAGGAGCCTTCTTCCTGATGTCTTTCCGTGGTAGGGTGGGGCTTCAGATAGACCCGCCCGAGACTTTTCATTTCAAAACAGATACGACGTTTCTGCTGGCCCTTGAAGCCCAACGACGGGGGTATAGCTTGTGTTATTACACGCCAGAAAACCTGACGTGGCAGGAGGGGCGCCTTTCAGCAAAGGGAGCAGAGATACACTTTTTCCCCGAAGCGCCTTTTTTCCAGAAAGGACCGCTCCAAACCTTTGACCTCAGTGCGCTGCAGGTGATTTTGATTCGTCAAAATCCACCTTTTCACATGGGCTACCTGACGCCTACCTATTTATTAGAAAAGCTTTCGCCGGGTACTTGTGTTTTAAATCCTCCAGAGGCTTTGAGAAATTTTCCAGAAAAGCTGTTACTGCTTGCGTTCCCAGATCTCATGCCGCCCACCCTTATCAGCAAAAATCGGGAGGCTCTTGAAGCATTCCGAAAAACCCATGGGCAGATTGTATTGAAACCCCTTTACGGCTATGGAGGAAAGGGCATTTTTTTGCTTTCCCAAGATGACCCCA